>JAAEOZ010000187.1 GCA_024222685.1 Gammaproteobacteria bacterium
ACTTACCTGTATAACCGGTGTCTCAGGTTCGGGAAAATCGACACTGATCAACGAAACCCTGTACAAACTGGCTGCCATCGAAATCAATAATAGCAATCTCAACGCCGGCGACTACATATCATTTTCCGGGTTCGAGCATTTCGATAAAGTAATCGATATTAACCAGAGTCCAATCGGCAGAACGCCCCGCTCTAACCCAGCCACCTATACAGGACTGTTTACGCCGATTCGAGAAATATTCTCAGGCACGCAGGAAGCGCGTTCACGCGGTTACAAACCAGGAAGATTCAGCTTCAATGTTAAAGGCGGACGTTGTGAAGCCTGTCAGGGCGATGGCGTCACGCGTGTGGAAATGCATTTCCTGCCCGATGTCTATGTTACCTGTGACATTTGCAAGGGAAAACGCTATAACCGTGAAACACTGGATATTCTTTATAAAGGTAAAAACATTCATCAGGTACTGGAAATGACCGTTGAAGATGCCCAGCCATTTTTCAGCGCTATTCCGGTAATTCATCGAAAACTGGAAACTTTAATGGATGTAGGATTGAGTTACATCACCCTCGGCCAAAACGCAACAACGCTATCAGGAGGCGAGGCGCAGCGTATTAAGCTGGCTCGCGAGCTTTCCAAACGAGATACAGGAAGAACACTATACATCCTGGATGAGCCAACTACCGGACTACATTTTCACGATATAGAGCAACTTCTTGGAGTACTACACAGACTTCGTGACCATGGTAATAGTATTGTTGTCATTGAACACAACCTGCACGTAATCAAGACAGCAGACTGGATTATTGATCTGGGCCCAGAAGGTGGTGACAAAGGCGGGGAGATTATTGCCAGCGGTACACCTGAGCAGGTAGCCAGGGTAAAACATTCGTATACCGGTCAATATTTACGACCTATACTGATAGATAAAATCAATTAATATGGAATCAGATTTAATGCAAATTGATATCAACTGCTTTAAAGCTTACGACGCTCGTGGCCAGGTACCGGACGAACTCAACGATGAAATCGCTTATCGCGTTGGTCGTGCATATGCTGAATTTGTCAAACCCCGACAGGTAGCCGTCGGTAGAGACATCCGACTCAGTAGCGATTCCCTGTTCGATGCATTATCGAATGGATTGATCGACAGTGGGGTGGATGTCCTCGATCTTGGTATCTGTGGCACTGAGAACGTTTACTTCGCCGCCTTCCATCAGCACCTTGATGGCGGCATAATGATTACCGCAAGCCACAATCCAGTCGACTACAACGGCTTTAAATTTGTTCGCCACGATGCCCGACCGATAAGCGGTGATTCGGGTCTTGATGATATTCGGAAACTAGCTGAAATTGGTGAATTCCCAGCAATATCAACAAGGGGCGAACTCATCGCGACTGATCTCAATAATGATTACATCGACCATTTACTCGGTTATCTCAGTGCACCGGAGAAACTAAAGCCCCTGAAAATAGTCTCAAATCCAGGCAACGGTACCGCGGGTCCGGCCATAGACCTGCTCGAGAAAAAGCTTCCGTTTGAATTTATTAAAATACAACATACACCCGACGGTAATTTTCCAAACGGTATTCCTAACCCGTTGCTGCCTGAAGGTCGCAGAGCAACTACTGAGGCTATCCAGGTTCATAATGCCGACCTTGGCCTGGCATGGGACGGCGACTTTGATCGCTGTTTTCTATTTGATCACAATGGTCGATTTATCGAAGGTTATTATATTGTTGGACTACTAGGTGAAGCCCTGCTACGCAAGAATCCTGGAGAAAAAGTGATACATGACCCAAGACTAGTCTGGAATACACGGGAGTTAGTTAATCAATGCGGTGGGGAAGCAGTACAAAGCAAAGCTGGCCACGCATTTATAAAGGAAACAATGCGTAAAGTGAACGCGGTATACGGTGGTGAAATGAGTGCACACCACTTTTTCCGCGATTTTGGTTATTGTGATAGTGGCATGGTACCGTGGCTGTTATTGACGGAATTAATGTCAGATCAAAACAAAACACTCTCACAACTGGTAGATGAACGTATTCAGGCTTACCCTGTTAGCGGTGAAATAAATATCAGCGTTGACGACTCAAAAGCCACCCTGCAAAAACTGGAACAACATTATGCGGAATTAAACCCATCAATCGACAAAATGGATGGACTAGGAATGGATTTCGGAAAGTGGCGATTCAATGTGCGTGCATCAAACACCGAACCACTATTAAGGATCAACGTGGAAAGTCGCGCGAATCAGGAATTAATGCAGACTAAAACTGATGAATTGCTTGGTTTAATCGAAGCCTAATTCAACTAAATCTACAAAAGAAAAAGCCAGCTATTAGCTGGCTTTTTTGTTAACTTTCAGAAGAAATATTATTCTTCTTCAAGACCAGGCCGATCGACTAACTCGATATAAGCCATAGGTGCTTTATCCCCAGAACGAAATCCGCATTTAAGAATCCTCATATAGCCTCCGGGACGTTCCTTATACCGTGGACCCAGATCGGTAAATAATTTTCCTACCGCTGCTTTATCACGAATTCGACTAAATGCAATTCGTCGGTTGGCAACACTATCTTCCTTGGCCAGAGTGATTAAAGGTTCGGCGACACGTCGAAGTTCCTTAGCTTTTGGCAAAGTCGTTTTGATAACTTCATGATCAAACAATGAAGCTGCCATGTTTTTAAACATTGCTCTACGATGTGTACTATTGCGGTTGAGTTGTCGACCGCTATTACGATGACGCATTTTAGAATACCCCTATAAAACGACTAGCTTAACTGGCTAATTTGTCTTTCTCGATACTGGCTGGTGGCCAGTTTTCGAGACGCATACCAAGTGACAAACTGTAAGACGCTAATACGTCTTTAATTTCAGTCAGTGATTTCTTACCCAGGTTTGGAGTCTTTAACAACTCAACTTCGGTGCGTTGGATAAGATCACCGATATAGTAAATATTTTCTGCTTTCAGGCAATTGGCCGAACGTACTGTCAGCTCAAGATCATCAACCGGACGCAGCAGAATCGGATCGACCTGTGATTCTGGTTCCACCTCTTCTTCTTCATCCGAGCCTTCGAGATTAACGAATACAGATAGCTGATCTTTCAGAACACTGCCAGCGATTCGGATAGCTTCTTCAGGATCGATCGTGCCATTGGTTTCAATATCGATAATTAATTTATCGAGATCGGTGCGTTGCTCAACACGAGCAGATTCAACACTATATGCAATTTTTCGAACCGGTGAAAATGAAGCGTCAAGCTGCAGATGACCCAGCGCAGCATCTTCTTCTGAAGTCTGGCGTGTATTGGCAGGCTGATAGCCGCGACCCTTGACAACATGTATAGACATATCGAAATCTACATCTTTTGTCAA
>JAAEOZ010000188.1 GCA_024222685.1 Gammaproteobacteria bacterium
ATAAATTTATCTCGCATGACCTGAAATACTGAGTGATTATCTGGTCCACCAGATCGACCATATCAAATCTGATCCGGTTCAATTGACTATGCCCACTATTGAGCCGTTCCGTTTCAAGAATAGTCGAAACAAGGTACTCCATTTCTCTAATATCGTCTAACAGTACTGTCTTCTTTTCACTATCTTCGAGGAGTTCAATATTAATCCGCATACGGGTAATTGGAGATCGTAGTTCATGGCTAATAGCCAGTAGTAAGGCGGCTTTACCTTCCAGCATTGATTTTATTTTGAGCATCATTTCATTAATGCCTGAAGCCAGGTGAGACAATTCGTTAGCACCTTTTACTGCAATAGTTTTATCAAGTTCTCCAGCGCCAATTTTTTTCACATGTCTGGAAATATCCTGAACGGGAGAGAATAAATATCGAATGGCGAGATATAAAACAATAAGGATTCCAGACAGGAGCACAAACAGAACCCAGTGACGATGCTTCGATCCGCTACGAAAATCGCTATCGATTACAAATAAAAATCGATAGTCAGCGGATTCGACAAGCAACAAATGGCCCCTCTTCAATCGACCTATTGAATATTGCTGGTACGGAAATGGTGCTGGTGTAATTGAATAGTTTTTAATCTGCTGCAGGCTATGAGAAGAAGACCACCCGACTCCGTTACCTTCGATGCGAAGCTCAAAAGGAAGTTTATCTGTTAAATCCTGAGCACGATCCAAATCAGGTGGTGAACCGATATCTTCTACCAGATACTGAATATATTGAGACAGGTTGGGCAAAATCTCGTTGTAAAAATGCGGTTTGATGCGACTCGCAAAATTCCACCCGAGCACGATGGCGACGACCAGACATGCAATGACAAAATATATCAAAACCCTGAATATCAGGCTTTGATATTGTCGCTTTAAAAATTCGATAATTCTATTAAGCATTAGCGAATCACAAACTGGTAACCGGCACCACGTACAGTTCGAATCAGTTCACTACGTTGAAGTTTTAATCGTAAGCGACTCACAAGTACATCGATAGCCCTGCTGTAAACATCTGCATCTATGCCTTTTAGAGCCTGCATGATTTCATCACGACTGAAGACTTTATCCTGATGTTGAATAAGCAGACTCATCAATTCAAACTCCTGCCCGGTAACATCAACGGCCTTACCATTTATTTCTACCAGTTTTCGATTCAGGTCAATTAAAAGATCGTCAATTTCATATACATGCTGGGTTTGAACATGCTGACTCCGTTTCAACACATTCTGGATACGAGCTACCAGTTCACGGGGCTCAAACGGTTTTGGTAGATAGTCATCGGCTCCCATTTCAAGACCGACGACTCGATCCATAACTTCGCCACGGGCGGTTAGCATAATTACCGGAATGTCACTCAAATTACGGATGCGTCGGCAGGTTTCGAAACCATCGATTTGTGGCAACATAACGTCGAGTATGATGAGATCATAGGATTCACGCTGTATGCGGTCGATGGCATCCAGTGGATTAACTTCCGATTCCAGTTGGAAATCAAAAAGGGCAAGGTATTCCCGTAGCGGTTTTGCCAGACCTTCGTCATCGTCGATTAGAAGTAAACTTCGAGCCATAACACGAAACAATATCACAGTTCAGGTAGAGGACTTTAACAAAAAAGGCTGCATCTCCTGAGATACAGCCTGACGAGATTAACTCTTCGATTTATTTAGTCAATCGTGCTCCGAGTGCCCATGTCGATGATGCATACGGTTTGAAACAAATTGCTGCAGTTGTGCCTTCTGCTCGAGGTTTAGAGAGTCTAGAAATGTTGCCACCGAGGCGATAACGGTTGGCGCTTTATTGGCAATATGACTGGTTTTTGCCTGAATCAGATTGAGTGCTTTTGCCTGATCAAGTACTGGCTCTGCCAACATAGTTTCGATTTGTGTAATATGTGTTTCCCGACTGGCATGCATTTCATTCATCAGTGCCAGAATATCTCTGGCCAAAGCATTTAAATTACCTTGCTGGATATCATTAAGATTGAGTTTCCTGGTGACACGTTCAGTTATAAATTCAACTTTATCTTCGGCACTAATACCCCAGTGGTTATGTTTTCCATAGGCAAAGACACCGCCACTGATTCCAGCAATCATAGCTGTTGCGATTAAAATTTTTGTGGTTCTCTTCATTGCTTGATTCCATAGGTTTGTTATTGACAATGTGAATATTAAGCAATCTACCTGATGTTAGCTTTTCAAACAGGTAAGGTTTTGTAAGGATTTGTAATAAATGAAAAGCTGGGTTACTCAGATCGAGACTTCAGGGCTCCCTGAGTTGATAAAACCAGCATAGTAGGGACTAATCAAGAAAGTCACCTAACTCGAATAATATCAAACTTCAGCTATATTTAGGTTATACAACCTATAGGTCGCTTCATTAAATCAATCATCAGGGGAAACTCTTTACAAATGATCCGCAATAATGGCGTCAACAGTAACCCTGATAGTAGTCAATTTATTAAATGAATTTCTTATCCAACCTGTTTTCAAAAGCCAATATACGCCTCAGGCTATTGATTTTTCTGGTGCTAACATCGATTTCATCGATTCCTGTCATGCTTCTGGGTTATTGGGTTCAACAAACTGCAGTCGAGAAAGAGATTATGGCGGTGGAAGAAAAACATCTCATTATCGCGCAAAATCTGAGTAACGCCTTTGATCGGTATGCAATTGATACCAAAGCAGTGTTCGCTCATATCAGTCTCAATATTGATATGATCGAGAAATTGAAAAACGTCGATATGCTACTCGACTCGATGGGCATTTCTGATTTATGTACAGTGGACAATCTGGACAGGATTAGTGCGGCACTGAACAAGTTGGAACCATGTGGTTTTTCACTGGATAAAGAAAAAATTACCAAACTCCGGGCCAAGGTAGAAAGCTATCCCGACAAGGTCAGTATCTCACGCTTACGGCGACTGGATAATCGCCCGGTTTTCTTTCTGGCGCAGCGGATCAATGCCGATCGTTTCGCAGTTGGTACGCTCGAAACCAGCTATATCAGAAAAATACAAAAATCGATTGCTTTTGGAAAAAAGGGGCACTCGATGGTGGTGGACGCTTCGGGTCGGGTTATCGCTCATCCAAATGCCAGGTGGGAGGCCTCCTCGAAAGATGCCTCGAAACTTTCAGTCGTACAAAAAATGATACGGGGAGAAACGGGGGTAAGCACCTTTTACTCACCTCCGATGAAAGCCGATATGATTGCAGGGCATACCACAGTCCCTGATGTTGGTTGGGGCGTCATGGTGCCACAACCATATTCTGAACTGATCGAACAGGCCGGTGATGTCCGCTGGGCCGCTTTTTTTGTCACAATCTTCGGGCTATTTTTTGCTACATTACTAGCCTGGCTCGCAGCAAGAGCGCTATCAAATCCAATTACCCGGGTTAGCGAAACCGCCAGAGCGATAGCCAGAGGCGATACCAAAGTACGTGTTACCAATATTTCGCGCTATACCGCACGCGAGGTACGCGATCTGGCCAACTCCTTTAATCTCATGGTGGGCCAACTCCGAGCATCGCATGAAGACCTGGAGCGCCATCGAGATAATCTCGGTCAGTTGGTGGATGAACGCACTATAGAACTGCTGCAGCAAAAAAGGAATCTCGACATTACTCTGGCTTCTATAGGCGATGCTGTTATCACTACAGACAGCGACTACCATATTGCTTATCTTAATCCCGTGGCCGAAAAACTTACCGGCTGGAGTTTACAACAGGCCAACGGTCTGGCGTTGGAAGAAGTACTCACCTTTCTGGATGTCAACAATGGCGAGCCGATGATGATATTACCGACAGGCCATAACCAGGCCAATAAGCAACCTTATGACAGTGTGCTCAAACGAGCAGACGGCAGCACTATCGACGTGCAGAAAACGGTAGCAAAAATTGAGGATGATGATAACTCAGTAATCGGTATGGTAATCGTTATTCGCGATGTTACGGTAACACGAAACCTGTCCCGCAAATTATCCTACGAAGCCGCTCACGATCCATTGACCGGGTTAGTCAACCGACGTGCTTTCGAAGAAAAGGTCGCGGAGGCCATTGTTTTAGCCAGTAGTGATCAAAGCATTCACAGTCTGTTTTACATAGATCTTGATCGATTTAAAATTGTAAACGATAGTTGTGGTCACGCCGCCGGAGACGAGCTACTGTGCAACGTGACTAAACTCATTAAACTAAACATGCGCAAAGCCGACACTCTGGCGCGTTTAGGAGGTGATGAGTTCGGTATGTTGCTTTCGGAGTGTCCACTACAAAAGGCGTTAGGAATTGCTGAAAACATCCGTCAGCTGATTGAGGATTGTGAATTTGCTTATAAAGATCAGGTCTTTAAGATTGGGGCAAGCATTGGCGTTATAGAAATCGATCATAGAGCTGAGAGTCTTAAGGAAGTTTTCAGTGCCGCCGACTCAGCCTGCTATCTTGCCAAAGAACATGGTCGCAACCGTGTAGAAACAATCAATATCGATAATCAGAACCCCTCTGATGAGTGACATTTCAACTCTGACCATGACATATCCGGAATTCTGAACATTTTTAAACAGAGACTCATGTCTCCGGTAGCATAGGCAACAGCAATTGTGTAGATTGCTCCTGCAATCATTAAACATTTCCATCACCCCTGGGCGGTCATCTCGCCTCTACCACAAACACGGGGCCAGCATTCCCTCCCATGCTATTTTCATAGTATGATGCCTGTATAGACAGGAATAATATCAAAGGACATGGTGACTGACGCTAGCATTACCAACAGTATCGAACAACTATGTGCCCGCCCGGCATTTATTACCGATATTCAGTCGTTTCTAGACGATCCAGACGATAGAAAATCGATGGTTTACTGGTTATCGGAATTTGCCCCTAAAGGATCAATTTCGACAGTGGATGATATTATTGCGGCAGTACAACAGGCTGTTGCCCACATCGATCATCTGATTAATGATCAAATCAATACCATAATCCATGACAGACATTTCCAGGCACTCGAAGCATCCTGGCGAGGATTATGGCAACTCGCCTGTGAAGCGGATGGCGTACGCAACATCAAGGTAAAAGTACTGGATATCAGCTGGAAGGAGGCATCCCGCGATATATCCAGATCACTCGAATTCGATCAGAGCCAGCTATTTAAAAAGATCTACAGCGATGAGTACGGCACGCCTGGCGGTGAACCCTATGGCGTGCTGATTGGAGACTACGAAATCACACATAAACCTTCAGCTTCCCATCAATACGACGACATCGCTACACTAGAAGGACTTTCTCAGATTGCAGCAGCTGCGTTTTCGCCATTTGTTGCTGCTGCATCACCCACCTTATTTGGCCTGAATGATTTCACCACTCTTGCATATCCGCTTAATCTGCAGAATATATTTTCACAAAGTGAGTATACCAAATGGCGTTCATTTAGATCAAAACCCGAGGCTCAATTTGCAGGACTGGTATTACCTCGTATTTTGATGCGACTACCCTATCGGAAATCAGCCGGTAGTTACAGGGGACTGTATTTTCGAGAGCAGGCAGGTAGTGACAAATCCCAGGGCTATTGCTGGGGCAATGCAGCTTACGCATTTGCGTCAATCCTCATTCGTGAATTTGCCAATGTCGGATGGTTTGGACATATTAGAGGGGTGCCGCGAAACCAGATTGGTGGCGGATTGGTAACAACTCTACCCTGTGACGGCTTTACTGCTGAAAACGACGAAGTTATCTATAAACCAGTTACTGATGTCATCATAAGCGATGTAAAAGAACGAGAACTCAGCGACTTTGGTTTTATACCTTTATGTCAATGTTATGATACACCTTTCGCTGCTTTTTATAGCAATCAGTCCCTACGAAAAAATGAACGCATCGGTAATAGTGAGGAAATGGTAAACGCTCGGCTATCGGCAATGCTACAACATGTCTTATGTGGCGCCAGAATTGCACACTATATTAAGGTCATAATTCGCGATAAAGTGGGTTCTTTTATCTCAGCAGAAGAATGTGAAGACTATTTACGTGACTGGTTGTTCAAATACACTACAGGTCGAGAAGATCTTGATTGGGAAGAGCAGGCGAAATACCCTTTGCGGGAAGCAGCGGTAGAAGTGAAAAACCACCCGGAAAAGCCCGGTAGTTACCTCTGTATCATTCAATTACGCCCACATTATCAGCTTGATCATATGGTGTCGGAACTTGAACTGATTACAGAACTGGCCCAATCTGCGTAAATAATTAGACTGATTTTAATATGGTTCGAGTGAGTAAGAAAAAAGACCTGCGCCCTTCTATTATGGATCGTTTAATTGACAACGACCCGAATAATAATTCTGATAGTGATTGTGGGCAACACCAGAAGTTGAAAGAGCTTCGACAGAGTGTCAGGCGGGATCTTGAGAATTTGTTTAATACCAGAATCCGTCTACTCGAGCCGGAAGAAATATACAGTGAAATTAAGTTGTCGATACTCAATTATGGATTGCCGGATCTTGCAACCGTGAATCTTTCGAACATAGAAAGACGCAGGGAGTTTGTTCAGGAAATGGAGAGATTACTACTCGAGTTTGAACCCAGGTTTAAATCCGTCAACGTGGTCTATCTGGAAAATTCAGATACATCAGAAAGGATGCTGAGATTTCGAATAGATGGAACCCTGTATGCAGATCCTTCGCCCGAAGTAGTTGTGTTTGACTCAGTGCTCGAACCTGTATCATGCAATGTCAGTGTAGAGGAAACTGGCCATGCCTGACGAATTATTGCCTTATTACGAGAAGGAACTTGCTTTTATTCGCCAGATGGGAGCTGAGTTTGCAAAAGAACATCCGAAAATTGCCGGTCGCCTCGGTATTAATTTCGATACCATAGAAGACCCGCATGTTTCACGATTAATCGAAAGCTTCGCTTATCTCAATGCACGAATTCAACACAAACTCGTAGATGATTTCCCGGAACTAAGCGATGCACTACTTGGAGTGCTATTCCCGCATTACCAACGACCCATACCGTCGATGACAATAATTCAGTTTCAGGCGGATCAGGAAAAGCTGGACGCTTCTTACAGGATAGACAGAAACACCTTGCTGGATACAGAGCAGTTCAAAGGCGAGAGTTGTCGTTTCAGTACTATTTATGACACTGATTTACACCCAGCCAGTATTGCTGATGCCAGCCTGATGGGCAGCCCTTTTGTGACACCAGGATCCAGTCAGGTTAAAGGTGCTTTGTCTGTGCTGAAACTTTCTTTACAGACATTTAATGAGGAAATTAGCTTTGCAGAAGACAGGCCAGAAAATATTCGGTTTTATCTGAAGGGGCAACCGCAGCATATCAATCCACTGTATGAGCTTCTGCTAAACCAGTGTAAAGCAATTTTTATGGCAACTTCTGAAAGCGATACCAGCCCGATACGCTTAGCTAAAACAGCCATTCAGCCTGTCGGCTTTGGCGACAACGAGGGATTATTGCCCTACCCGGATTCGTCTTTTATGGGTTATCGCCTGCTTACAGAATATTTTGCGTTCCCTGAGAAATTCATGTTCTTCGATTTGTCTGGATTCGCCGACAGAATTCCCGAACAATGCGGTGATCACCTCGAGTTTTATATATACCTGTCCGGTTCCGATGTGGAGCTAGAGCATAATGTCTCTGGAGACACATTCCAGCTAGGCTGCGTGCCGGCAGTTAATCTTTTTAAGCATCGCGCTGATCCAATAAAACTGGATCATACAACTGTAGAATACGAAGTGGTAGCAGATGCCAGGCGTCCTGATGGTTATGAAGTTTATTCCATCGAATCAGTAAACGCTTCAAGCTCATCCGGTAGCGTCGAAACTTATCTACCCCTGTATGGTATCCGACATGACGACCAGTCCAGCGATAATCATACCTACTGGTTTAGTAATCGAAGGCATGCCAAACTCGGTGATCACCTGCGTGATGAGGCAACTGATGTATTCGTTAGCCTCGCCGACATCAATTTCAATCCTGACATGCCTGATGACCGGACCCTCTCTCTGGATACAATTTGTAGTAATCGCAACCAACCCGCGAATTTACCATTCTCAACTGAACATCCTCGATTGCACTGCGTTGAGAGTGCACCTCCCTGTGCTCATATTAAATGCCTTATTCAGCCGACTAGCAGTGTCAGACCGCCATTACGTAACAATGCCCGATGGCGGTTGATATCACATCTTAGTCTGAATCATTTATCCATTACCGGTGGTGATGAAGCGGTAGTCGCTTTAAAGGAGATTTTACATCTGTACGATTTCAAGGACTCATCGATAAATCAGGCTCAAATCAACTCAATTAGCCGTGTTATCTCGCGTTCCATCAATGCCCCTTTGACTATCGATGGTCGTACCTGCCTTTGCCGAGGACTGGAAGTGGAAATCGAACTTGATGATATTCAGTTAAGCGGTAACAGCCGGTTTCTATTTGCGACCGTACTGGAACATTTTTTTGCACTATATTGCTCAATTAACTCGTTTAGTCGTGTTCTGGTCAAACTTAAAAACAAAGAAGGATACCTGAAAAAATGCCCCCCCAGAGCTGGCGAAAAAATACTGCTATAACCGCCAGACTGTCTGATGCGGCTTATGAATACGCCTTCGTGCAGGCGATACGTTTACTCGAACGCTCGTGCTGCATGGGAAATCAGTTATTAGCATCGAACAATGGCAATAACCCAGTTGGCGGGTTCACTCCTCCACAAAGTGAAGTCGTCAGGTTTTCTGTCGCTCAGTCTCTGGGCTTTCCAGCAGGTGAAATTGAAAGCCTCGAATCTGTAACTGGTTCAGATGATAAAACACAATGGCACCTGATAATAAATCTGATTGGATTAACCGGATCAATGGGAGTATTGCCTTACCACTACACCGAGATGATCCTCCATCGTCAAAGACTGAAGGACAATAATCTGGAGCATTTTTTCAACCTGTTTAACCATAGAACTGCATCACTGTTATACAAAGCCGAAGTAAAGTACCGACTACCACTGGAATATGAACGAAATCAGTTGTTTGCCACACAGGCCAAAAAGCATTCCAATTCAACTAACACGCTTTTGTCACTCATCGGAATGGGCAGTGAAAGTCTTCAAAACCGGCTTTTCGCAAGCGACGAATCTTTGCTTTACTATGGAGGGCTGTTCAATCAAAAAATTCGAACTGCTGGCAATCTAAGGCAAATCCTTAGATCGTATTTTGATATACCGGTAGAGATTAACCAGTTTGTCGGTCAATGGTGTGACATGATTACCGATGTACGTACACGACTGGCTGAACTGGACAACCCAAAAGGCTGTAATGCAGGTCTTGGCCGGAGCGCAATACTGGGTAAAAGTGGCTGGTTTTCACAGGGGAAGATTCAAATAGTATTAGGGCCGCTTAACAGAAAACAACTTAAAAAGTTTGCACCTGGTACTACCAGCCTGATCGCACTCAACGAACTGGTTCGCCTCTATCTGGGAATGGAAAATGAATTCGAGTTTATTGTCAGAGTTCGAAAAAAAGATTTACCAGATAAAACCTGTATGGACAAAAACAACCCGCCGATAATGGGCTGGAATACTTTTCTACGTAGTAAGTCAGTAACGCCGGTCGATAAAGCTGACACGCTGGATATTCCATTTTCAGCCAGTCGTTTGCAATAAATAATCACAACTGAATCAGGACTAGGACATGATAACAATCGATTTAAAGTCACTTGTCGGGAAGCTCAATGACACCTGCCGTGCAGCACTGGAGTCGGGGGCAGGACTTTGCCTGGCAAGAACGCATTACAACGTAGAGATCGAGCACTGGATACTGAAACTGCTGGAGATACCGGACAATGATATCAATGCACTGATCGAGAAATTCGAACTCGATACCGGAAAGCTTATCGCTGATATCAATCGTGAACTGGATCGAGTTAAATCAGGGAATACCCGAGCACCTGCACTATCACCAAATGTTGTCGACCTGGCAAAGAATGCCTGGTTACTGGCATCGGTAGAATTTAATCACCCTCAGGCGACCTCGGCGCATCTTCTTGCTTCACTGCTAATCGATGAAAACCTGCGACGATCCTCGGAAATCACACGCGGTGAATTGAAAAAAATTGCGCCAGAATCATTACGCACAGTAATCCCTTCCATTGTTGGTAGTACAGAGGAATCGGTGAGTATTGGTATTGGCGATACATCCAGTTCCGACGCCCCGACGAGTTCAACTCCTACTAATACGCCTTCTCTCGACAAGTTTACAGTGAATCTCACTAAAGACGCTGCTGGTGGGAAAATTGATCCAGTGCTGGGTCGAGATAAAGAAGTACGCCAAATTATCGATATACTAATCAGAAGGCGTCAGAATAATCCGATTCTTACCGGGGAGGCCGGAGTTGGTAAAACCGCTGTTGCGGAGGGATTTGCGCTACGTATTGCGTCCGGAGATGTTCCAGATCCGCTAAAAGGCGTAACGGTTATGAGTCTCGACCTTGGTTTACTACAGGCCGGCGCCAGTGTTAAAGGTGAGTTCGAAAATCGGCTCAAATCGGTTATCGCCGAAGTCAAAGCTTCTCCTGACCCAATTATCATGTTTATCGATGAAGCGCATACATTGATTGGTGCAGGCGGAAAAGAAGGCCAGGGAGACGCCGCCAATTTACTAAAGCCGGCACTTGCCCGTGGAGAATTACGTACTATTGCGGCAACAACCTGGGCCGAGTACAAAAAATACTTTGAACGTGATCCGGCACTGACACGCCGATTTCAGGTTGTCAAAATTGAAGAACCCGACGAATCCAAAGCAATCGATATGATGCGATCACTATCCTCTATGCTTGCTGCTCACCACAGGGTTCGCATTATGGATGAAGCGATTGTCGATTCGGTAAGACTCTCCAGTCGTTATATCACGGCACGACAGTTACCTGATAAATCTGTCAGTCTGCTCGACACTGCCTGTGCCAGAGTGGCATTAAGTCAGAGTGCAACACCTGCATCGATCGAAGATACTCAGCATAGAATTGACCAGACTGCCACTACTATTAGTTCTCTAGAGTACGAGAACGCTACTTCCGGCGATTGTGAAGCACGAATAAAAGGGCTAAACGACGAGAAAGCTGCATTGCAGGAAAAGCTCGAAAAGCAGCTAAAGCAATGGCAGCAGGAAAAGCAAAACGTGGCACGTATCCAGCAACTTCAGAACCAGATCGAGGAAGATTTTCGTACAGCCAGTCTTGCAGATGGCGAGACTGCTGAGAAACCCGCAAAGAAACTTGACGACGCTGAACGTGAATCGATCAAATCTGAATTGCAGTCGTTAACTAAAGCTCTGGCAGATGCCCAGGGAGATCAGCCGATGATTCAGGTGAATGTTAATGGGCAGTCGATTGCAGAAGTTGTCTCCAACTGGACAGGTATACCAGTGGGCAAGATGGTGTCCGACGAAATTCATTCAATCCTCGATCTTGCTGAGCGACTCAATCAGCGAGTCATCGGACAAAGACATGCTCTCGAAGCCATCGCTCAGAGCATACGAACATCTCGCGCAGGTCTGACAGATCCGAGAAAGCCGATTGGCGTTTTTTTTATGGTCGGTTCAAGTGGCGTCGGTAAAACCGAAACCGCATTAGCGCTTGCCGATATCCTCTATGGAGGAGAAAGCAACGTCACCACTATCAACATGTCGGAGTTTAAGGAAGAACATAAAGTTTCGATGTTGCTTGGCTCTCCTCCTGGCTATGTTGGCTACGGTGAGGGTGGGGTTTTAACCGAAGCCGTACGTCGCAAGCCTTATAGCATTGTGTTGCTTGACGAAATGGAAAAGGCACATCCCGGTGTGCAGGATATTTTTTACAACCTGTTCGATAAGGGCACTATAAAAGATGGTGAAGGACGCGATATTGATTTCCGAAATACCGTCATCATCATGACTTCGAACGCTGCAGAAGAACACATTCGGGCAATTTGCGCGCAATCGGAAGAGTTACCCGACCCGGATACCCTGCTGGATAACTTCAGGCCACAATTACTCAATTATTTCAAGCCGGCATTCCTCGGTCGAGCGACACTTATCCCCTATTACCCTCTCGGCGACGAAGACCTTCTGAAGATTTCTAAAATCAACATGAATCGTATTGAAAAGCGCGTTCGTCAACACTATGATGCCGAGTTTACCTATAGCGACGATGTCATGTTGCATATTGTTGCGAGATGTCAGGAAGTGGATACAGGTGCACGGAACATTGAAAATATTCTAACCAGGACACTGTTACCGGAACTGGCGAAAGAGTGCCTTTCCAGGCTAGCGAATAATCAGGATATATCGACAATACGTGTCGACGTTGATGAGTCAGGCAAGTTTAACTACCATATTTCCTGAGGCTAAATAACATGGCAGGTAGAGTGATTGCGATAAAGGAGTTATTGCTCATCGTTTTTTATCTATGCGGTATTTCCAGCGCTCTGGCAGAAAAGGCTGATGACCAACGCATAGTACAACTCGACAACGAATACCAGCAACTGCTCGAAGAGATATACCTGGCGCAAAGTGGTCACTCCAAAGCAGTCAGCGATCTGCAAATTCTGTGGTCTGAATACCAGCATTTATCGAAGAGGCAGAGAGCAGGCGGTAACGGATTAATCGTTGCCAATAAGCAACTATTTTCGACTCAGGCGGATAATCCGTTGGTAGTATCTGTAGTTGATATGCTCCTGAAAAACAACGAGCGGCATCTTGCCGAAACTATTTATGGGCTGGTTGAAGAGGCAAACGAGACTGGCAATCTGTCATATCTGGACTATTCATTCGCAAAATATCATGCCCTCCATCATAACTGGTTACAGGTCAACCAACTCTTACAGGAAATATCCATCGATCTGGATGGAGATGATGCAGACTATGCTTACCTGCTACAGGGCCGGTCACTGCAGTTTTTAAAGAAACACCGGCAGTCCATAGAAAGCTATGACGCCATAGCAGATAACTCTCCTTATTTTGTGCATGCGCGGCTAAACACTGCATTGGCAAATATTCGCCAGGGATGGACGACAGAAGCTCAGTCTATCATAACAAAACTCATCCCTGTTTCCCAAAATCAGAGGAAAGCAGAACTGACAAATCGGCTGTTTGTTGTGCTCGGTTATGCATTATTGCAGCAGGAATACTACCGTGATGCGCGCAATGCATTTAGAAACGTAGCGTCCGATAGCAGCTATACTAATCGTGCCCTGTTCGGTATCGCTTTATCCGCAATTAGTCAGGGAGATCACGAAGCTGGGCTAAACGCAGTCAATATGCTCAAACAAAGTGAAAGTTACGATTTGTCCAGAGACGAGGCTTATTTACTTTCACCCTATATTTTCGAGCGGCTCGATCAGAGCCTGCTAATTGAAGATAGTTTTTTCGATGCGATCAATTATTTCCAGACCCGTTTGCTGGATATGGAAGCACTAAAAAATATTCCCTTAAACTTTGCACAACTCCAGCTTGAAGAATCGGGAAAGCTGAAGCTGGGTCAAATGGAGTTCGACTTTGCGCAGTTGTACCCCACCTACCTGATTACTAACAGACATAATCTGGAGCAACTTTCTCGCGAAATAAGCGACGATGATTTATTAGCCCAAGTGCACGGAATGACAGAACAGTTCGATCAGCTATTGGGTGATATTGTTAATTCGCTTATCGATCAACAAATAGCCTATGTAAACAGCTATTTGAATCAGGCTCGCTATGGATTGGCGCGGCATTACGATAATCAGGGTAAGGATATTCAGTAATGTCACCAGGCTTCGTTTCTCGCTTAGTTATCATTGTTGTCCTGGTTTTATCAGGTGGCTGTAGATCGGTATCGCCAGTAAATCAACCAACCGGCACTTTGAGTGACATTGATATCGCCAGTGATAATGCCATTCAACAGGAAAAACTGAGTCCGGTTAAATCAACAGAAGACATCCGAAAGGCATATAGCGAATACCTTAATAATGCAAATGTTGATGAAAAAACACGTCTTAATGCGTTAACCCGCCTCGCTGAACTGGAATACCAGGAAGGCAGGCAGACGGTCGATGAGCTTTCTGATGAGCAGATACTTTCGGAAGAAGAGAAAAGGCAAAATCGGCGATTAGAAAGAACCATCGAGTTATTGTCCACCTCAATTCGGGATTACCCTGCTGCAGCAAATAATGACGTCCTGCTTTATCAACTAGCCAGAGCCCAGTCTGAAAATGGTCAACATGAAGAGTCAATCGAATCATTAACGATGCTGGCCGAGAAGTATCCTCACAGTCCCTACTATGTCGAAGCTCAGTTTCGAGTTGCTGAAGATTCTTTTTCATTAGAAGATTATACTGCTGCCGAATATGCTTATTCCGAGGTCATTGTTTCACCCGGTAACGATATCTTCCTGGAGAAATCGATATTCAAGCGAGGTTGGGCTCGCTTCAAACAGGAATACTACTCAGATGCTATCGAAGATTTTATTGAGGCCGTACTCAATCATAACTTCGATACCTCCTATGAGGCACTCGATACCGCAGATAAAAACCAGATTGATGAATACATCAGAGCCATTGCGCTTTCTTTTACCTACCAGGACGATAGTAACAAACTGGCTGAGTACCTGAAAAGCAGACCTGAATTTAGCTACAGCTTCCATATTTATCAGAAAATTACAGATTTATTTCTGAAGCAGGAACGGTTTTCGGATGCAGTTGATATACAAAATCAGTTTATCCATCATTTTAAGAATTCGGAGGATATTCCTTACGCCTATTTAAGGAAGATTGAGATCTGGAAGGATAGTGGTTTTAATCAGCAAATCTATGCTGCAATCGAAGGCTTTTACCTGAACTTTAATCCTGATAGTGGATATTGGGTGACCAGGAATGAAAACTCGAAGGTTAATCGCGTCATTAGACGTTCACTACGCGAATATATTGTGCTGATGACCGGTTATTTCCATAATCGCTATCAGTCAACAAAACAAAACGTTGATTACCAACAGGCAGATAACTGGTACAGGCGTTATTTTAAATATTACTCGGCCTATGCCCGACAGGACAATACTTTCTTTCTTTACGGAGAACTTTTAAGTGAAGGAAAAAATCAACGTGACGCATTGAACTACTATGAACTGGCCGCTTTTGATAACGAACAGATATTGCACAAAGAGTCGGCATATGCCGCTATTGTTCTCAGTAATCAGTTATTTAATAGCAGTAAAGACGGGGCTTTACTGGATAAATATATTCTGTATACAAAACATTTTTGCCGTCAGTTTGCTGATGATAATCGAGGTTATCAAATTTCTCTGCATGCGGCTGAACAGGCATACTTGAATAAGCAATACAGGAATGCAATTGAACTATCCGACCTGTCGCTCGAAAATAATAAAAACACATCGGAATATCAGGCCATGCGTATAAAGGCCTCATCCTATTTTAATTTGAAGCAGTATGAGACGGCAGAAACACTTTATACGGCAGTGCTTGCAAACGGCAAATTGAGTAAAGCACAACGCCAGCAATATCGAAGTAATCTCGCGCTCTCTATTTACCGTATGGCCGAGGCGTCAGCAAGAGACAACGACATCGCTCGTGCAATTCATCACTTTTCACGCATATCAACTATTGTCGCTTCGACCGCAGTTGCATCTACAGGACTGTACGACGCTATTGCGCTAAATATGCAACACAAGCAATGGAAGGATGCTATAAGTCTGATTCAGAGGTTTCAAAAACTGTATCCACGACATAAATACAGGGTTGATGTTTCAAAAAAACTATCTACTGCCTATTTGAGTTCCAATCAGGGAATCAAGGCTGCTGCAGAATTCGAAAAAATTGCCCGTATTGACAATGACCTCGCGGTCAAAGCTGCCGCACAATGGAAAGCAGCACAACTTTATGAGGAGAAAGGTAAACTAAAGGCAGCCATCCAGGCCTATAAAAGTTACGCATCCAGCTTTAGAAAACCTTATGATCGGCAGCTCGGTGCAATGGAAAAAGTGGCCAGTCTCTATGCACTAACAGGCTCACACAAAACCAGTCGACACTGGTTCAGCAAAATTATTAAAAGTGACTCCAGAGTTCTCAATAATGTTCGTTCTGATAGTAGTCGTTTGATTGCCTCAAATGCTTATCTGTCTCTGGCTCGGCACGGAAAGAACCAGTTCGACAGTTTGAAGTTAACCTTACCCTTAAAAAAGACACTGCGGCGTAAAAAAACAGCCATGCAATCGGCAGTTAGATTATTTGGCAAGGCATCATTGAACAAAATATATGATGTAACGACTGAGGCGACTTATTCGATTGCCAGCATTTATCAGGACTTCAGTCGGGCGTTACTCGATTCGGATCGCCCATCTAGTCTCAATGAAGAAGAACTGGATCAGTACGAAATTTTGCTTGAAGATCAGGCATTTCCTTTTGAAGACAAGTCGATTGAATTTTTTGAAATAAACCTTGCAAGGATTAGAGAAGGTCTCTACAACGACTGGATTGAAAAAAGTTATCTGGAATTAAAAAAGCTATTCCCGGTACGTTATGACCGGCAGCCGAAAATAGATATTTTTGTGTCTGAGATGGATTGATGACTATATGAACAGAATGCAAAGGAATGGAAGAATATTAGTATTGCTATTGATAGCATTCTGGTTAAGTAGCTGTAGTCAGAAATCTTCACAGCAGGAGACAATTGAACCTGACGCGATTATAGAACAGAGCAAACAGAGTCCAGTGGTTGACGAACATGAATATCTGTCAGGTATAGATGCTTTAAGTATAAAAGATTATGCGGCAGCTAAAAAATTCTTCACACGATTCGCCGATAAATATCCTGGGCTTAGCGGCGCATACTTAAACCTGGCCTTCATTGCTTTTCGACAGAAGGAGTATGAAGAAGCAAACAGGTTAACCAGTCGAGTGCTCCGGCTAAATCCTGAACATGCCCAGGCCCACCATCTACGTGCGCTGCTCCATCAACACAATGGTAGAATTCGTCGAGCTGAAAAAGATTTCAAAAAAGCCATAGAATTGAAGCCAGGATATGCAATAGCGCACTATAATCTCGCCCTGCTATATGATATTTTTCTACAGGAGCTGGTTCTTGCGATCGAACATTACTCTATTTATCTGGAACTACTCGACCGCGAAGACGAAGAAACGCAAAACTGGATAAAACATCTTGAAAATACACTCGCCAATGGTTAAAAAGCTGACAATTTTAGTGATATTACTCAGCCTGCCGTTATTAACGTCCGCAGAAGATCGAATTGAATTGAAGACTACTACCATCAAAAGCAATAAAGAATTGCCCAGGGTTCTATATATCGTGCCTTGGAAGGATGTTAAAACCACAGCCCGGCCAAAGCAGGAACTCGTGCTGCATAGTTTATTTGGGGACCTGTTTGATCCTGTTGTGCCGGTTCGGTAGTTTGATACCGGAAAATACGGTGAGAGAGTAGAGGAGCCGGTCACCCGGACTCCCCCCTCGTTAGAACCCAGCGTGCCCTATTTAGGCACTAGGCTCAAGACAAAATCATTCACGTAGCTAAAGGCCCGTAAAGTGAGTGATGAATTCTCACTCGTGGTAACGGAAATAAACGCAAGAATCGACCAAACTGCTCCCAATTAAACGACTTCTTCTGACTTCGCCTATTGAGCCATTTGAATATAATCCTCGTCGCCTGATAGAGAAATTTATCCACCTGCCGGGCATTGAAGGTCATACCGAAATATCGGATATGCCCAGCAAGCTTGGCACAGAAGGTTTCCCAAATAACCGGCAACCGAGCCATATTCCTGACCCGGCGAGCCCATTGATTCACCTTTTTCAACTTCGAGCTTAAACGCTTGCCACTCGTTTTTACCTTGGGAATCACGTTACCTTTACGCGAACGGCCAAGATAAAAGGTAAACCCAAGAAAGTCGAATACACCCTGCTTAATTCCTTTTCGCCTCATTGCTTTTGAAAACGCAACTAATTTGGTCTTGCTCTCATTCAGCTTAAGTTTGAATTTCGCCAGGCGCTTGATCAATGCCACTTTGATGCGTTCCGCATCCTTATTATGCCTACAACAAATGACGGCATCATCCGCATAACGGAACAGCTCAACCCGACCTCGACAGTGTTTCTTCACAACTGATTGGAACCATGTATCAAGCACGTAATGCGCATAGACATTGGCAAGTACCGGGCTACAAATACTTCCTTGCGGAACACCCTCATCGCTGACTACTAGCTCCTGATCAGAGAGAACACCCGCCTTAAACATACGGTTGATGTATCGGATAAAGCGTTGGTCTTTGATTTTCTTGCCTAACATGTCTACCAGCATTTGGTGATCAATAGTGCCAAAGAAGTTGGCTAGATCAATGTCAATGATGGTTTGAACTTCATTGTGGAGAAGATGGCGGCCCAGTGACCGGATGGCATCATGGCAACTTCTATTAGGTCTGAACCCGAAGGAACAATCCAGAAAGAGTGGCTCATAGATGTTCTCCAGTATTTTCCGGGTCATCTTCTGTATCAATTTATCCTCAAAGTTACTAATCCCCAGCGGGCGTGTTGCACCCACTGATCCTTCCTTGGGAATTAAAACCTGCCGCACAGGTCCAGGGCGATAGGACATCGTTTTCATGCGCTGAACAACTGCGGTTAGATTTTCTTCAAGGAATTCCCCATAGTCCTCTTTGCTTATGCCATCGTTTCCAAGTGCCCTCTTTCCATCTTGCTCTTGAAAACACTCTCTCAGTGAATCCACATTATAGTGGTGCATCAGGCAGTGAAAATGCTTGCCACGATCACGTCGAGATAGCTGCGCTATCCTCGTCAATTTCGTTGTCGTTGTATGTTGAAATTCTGTTGATTCCACAACGTTTCCTCTTCAAGGGTGATATTACCCACGGCCCTTCCCTCCACAGGCGTTACCCCGCTTCAAAAGTACTATGACCGATCTGACTTCCAAACAGCCTTCTCAATCTCCTCGCTATTACACTTGTTGATCGATACTTCCTTCCCTGAAAGAGCCTTTTGGATCTCCCACGTTCACTTATTCACCTTTGATGCATGCCGTGCTCTACGATCCCGGAGAAGCTGTTAAAACCTGCCCTTATCATGGGTTTAACAGTGTTGCCTTCTAGACTACTAAAACTATCGGCCTTCTCAAAATGGTTTGTTAACGGGACTCAATCACTTCAGCTTTCGCTTACGGCCTGCATCATTTCTGTCTACGCTTAACTCTGGTTGTTACCTCCCGGAGCCAAAGACTCGATACAAGGTGTGGCGGGTCACCACTTCCTAGACGGCTCTTTCAGCCGCTGGTAAATAAGCGCCGCGTGGCGCACTAGTAGCTCAAACTCTATCTGACATATATCTATCAAGGAGCACGATCAAATCAGACAGTTCGTCCGGTTTGTCAAATTAGTGGTCGTTTCCAATAGCAGTTTCAAGTCTCCGGTATATGTCTATCAGAGACTAACTGGCAGATACATTTCTGGTGCCTCGAATGACTGCTGAGACTGAGTAAGCGGACGTCCAGTTTTCGGGAGGTCGATAGACGGCAGTGTGCCCTTTGCGGCCCCCCGGGACATGAATGTAGGTGGCAAACTTCGGCCACTTTCGGGCGCCCAATTTCTCGTAATGTACGCAAGATTAGTTAGTCCTTACCTGATTGAACTTTCTTTAATATTCCTTTTCTTATTCATTATTCCAAAACTGCAACCAGGGCTTGCTGGTCCAGTGAGATTCGAAACCTCCTTTTTCGAGTATGGCAAGATCGTCGGATTGTAT
>JAAEOZ010000189.1 GCA_024222685.1 Gammaproteobacteria bacterium
TGTCGGCATCCTTCTTCTGATCTTTAAACAGTATATATCGGGAGCTATGGCTCGGGGACTTTCGCGATGGGTCAGGAACAATCTACCTGGATGTAAGGCTTCATGCCACTGTTCTACAAAATTCCGGTTTTAAGACACACTACAAAACGTATCCCCAGGAATCCGCACCCAGCCTTCCATCAACACGCGGGCACTACGACTCATAATCGCCTTACTAACAACCCACTCACCGTTTACCCGATTCGCTTCAGCGCCAACCTTTAGAGTCCCGGACGGGTGTCCGAATCTGACACTGCTACGCTCGCCACCACCAGCCGCCAGGTTAACCAGAGTACCGGGTATTGCGGCCGCTGTGCCGATGGCTACGGCTGCAGTACCCATCATGGCGTGATGTAGCTTACCCATCGACAGGGCACGAACATTGACATCAATATCCTGGCTGGCAATTTGTTTACCACTCGATGAAACGTAGTCAATCGGTTTGCCGACAAAAGCCACTTTC
Source organism: Gammaproteobacteria bacterium (assembly GCA_024222685.1). Classification (GTDB taxonomy): domain Bacteria; phylum Pseudomonadota; class Gammaproteobacteria. The sequence goes on from JAAEOZ010000189.1 coordinate 503, forward strand.
GGTGTATGCTGGCGCCCTGCCGCCTGTTCTACATCGTCAATCAGGCCCATACGGATTGCACCGTGAGCACGGATTGTTTCAAACATTTGCAGTGCCCTGTCGTCACTGTTAATTGCTTCCTGTAGTTCGGTACCGGTGTATCCAATAGCTTCCGCATTGAGAAAAATGGTCGGGATTCCGGCATTGATCATGGTAGCTTTAAAGGTACCGACTCCGGGCACTTCGAGATCATCTATGAGGTTCCCGGTCGGAAACATTGCACCCTCAGCATCGGCCGGGTCGACAAACTCAACCACCACTTCGGCTGCGGGAAAAGTAACACCGTCGAGTTCGAAATCGCCAGTTTCCTGCACTCCGCCATCGGTGATCGGCACCTGGGCGATAATGGTTTTTTTAATATTAGCCTGCCAGATACGTATAGTTGCAATACCATTGTCGGGAATTCGGTGGTTGTCCACCAGGCCGCATGAAATCGCGAAAGGTCCTACCGCAGCGGACAGATTTCCACAGTTTCCACTCCAGTCGACAAACGGTTTGTCAATCGATACCTGGCCGAACAGATAGTCAACATCGTGATCCGGCTGGCTACTTTTCGAGAGGATGACTGTCTTGCTGGTACTCGATGTCGCACCACCCATACCGTCGGTTTGTTTGCCATAGGGATCCGGGCTACCGATGACGCGTAATAATAGCGCATCGCGCACCGAACCCGGTTGCTGAGCCGGCTCGGGTAAGTCTTCAAGATTAAAGAAAACGCCTTTGCTGGTGCCACCACGGATGTAAGTAGCGGGGATTTTTATTTGTGGTGAGTGGGTCATGAATATTGTCTCTTCGATATCGTGAGTCAGATTGCAAATAAGTTATACAGTCGTTAACTTATTTGCTGCAATCCGTATAGTTACCTTTGCTGAATTTATTCGGTGTATTGGTATCATCACCAAAACTGTAACCAACAGGATCATTTTTAGATTCGATAAGAAGCATGCCATCTTTGTCAATTCGATCAGTCCATATTTTATATGGTGTCACGACTTCCCACGAAGTCACATCAAAGCGATTTGAAATTTGTGATACTGTGCTACCTGTAAATACGTTACTTATAAGGATGTGATATTCATAGCCAGTCAAATTGAAAACATTATTAGAATACGCGGTTAGACCCTCGTCAGGAGATTGCATCCCTTCTGGTAAAGCGAGGAATACTGGTGAGGTAGTCGACGCAATATCACTACCTGTATATCGATATAATTTTGCGCACGAAGCATCACCAGTAAAATTGACGAATACGGCGCTAATTTCTTTAAGCTGGTTTGATGTTCTTACTTCTTCAATACCTCTATAGGGCTTTAGTATATAAACAATCACGGCTGCCAGAACAAAAACCAATACCAACAAGAAAATATATTTTTTTTTAGGCATATCTATTGCGGAGTAGAGGAATTTGGTAATTTATATTTCCATCGTTCGATACCATCTTTTACTAATTCACCATTCTTGTAAGTACGAACTTTACCATAGCGATAGTCGTTTACATTACCATTTGGATTTTTATCAGGTGCCGTGTTTGTAATATGCCCTATAACTGTACCCTTATTACCGAGCTTACTGGAAAATCTCGCCGCAAAATTATCTTTTAACCAGGTATTTAAAACTGGAATAATTTCAGCTGTTCTACAACCGTGAAATTCAACAACAGCATTTACCGCAAATACATCAAAATTAATATCATCTAGTGTAGAGATAAAAGGCGAATTATCGTAGGTTTGATTATAATAATATGAAACCCCTAACCTGCTTATTTTATCAGCGTATAAACCATGCATAGACTCTTCCATATATTTCGCATCCTTCATGGTTTGAGGGTTGTCTGAATTTTTACGGATCTGATAATGAGCATTTTGTTTTAAAAATCCAGCTTTAACAGGGGGATTCAAATTTCTTGAGATGTGAATTCCACCTTGATTACCATGAGATACAATATCCAGACTAACCAGATTACCCCTGCCTACAGCATTAATTGCACTTACTATTTCTTTGCCGTTTTTAACGAAAATAACCTTGACTGAATTAATTTGACTGGGATATTTAGATTTATAAGACTTCGATAAAGTGATTGCAGCATTACGAAAGGTATTTATATCCGACTGTTTTCTGGAGTCTGTGTGGACTATTAAACGTTTTTTATCCACCAAATAACTCCTTTTCGTATTTTTTCTAGTGAACCGATTCCAGAAAATCCTGCGCAAAACGCTGTAACACACCACCGGCACCATAGACATGGACTTCTTCGGCGGTATCGAGTCGGCAGATCACGGGTATTTCAACGGCTTCGCCGTTGGAACGAGTCATCACTACTGTCAGATCGGCCCCTGGTGCGATATTTCCGATGACGTCGAAGGTTTCGGTGCCATCAATCGCGTAGCTGTTACGGTTTTCACCAGGCTTGAACTCCAACGGCAAAACACCCATACCAACCAGATTAGTACGATGAATGCGTTCGAATCCTTCCGCCACTATTGCTTCAACACCGGCGAGTCGAACTCCCTTCGCTGCCCAGTCACGCGAAGAACCCTGGCCATAATCAGCTCCGGCAATGATGATCAAAGGTTGCTTGCGATGCATATAAGTCTCTATGGCTTCCCACATTCGGCTTTCTTTGCCCTCGGGCTCGATGCGGGCGAGTGAACCCTGCCTGATTTCACCGGCTTCGTCACGACACATTTCGTTTAGCAACTTCGGATTGGCGAAAGTGGCACGCTGCGCGGTCAGGTGGTCGCCACGATGGGTTGCATAGGAATTAAAATCTTCCTCGGGTAGCCCCATCTTGTCTAAATAAGCCCCGGCCGCACTGTTTAGCATAATCGCATTCGAGGGTGACAGGTGATCGGTGGTGATGTTATCACCGAGTACCGCCAGCGGGCGCATACCCTTCATGCTGCGTTCTCCAGCAAGTGCGCCTTCCCAATAGGGTGGTCGGCGGATGTAAGTGCTTTGCGGACGCCAGTCGTAAAGTGGGCTTTCAGCCTCTTCTACCCGACCCAGGTCGAACATCGGGTTATAAATTGCTCTGAATTGTTCGGGTTTGACACTGGCCTTTACGATGGCATCAATCTCTTCGTCAGAAGGCCAGATATCTTTCAGAGTAACTGGGTTGCCATTTTTGTCGAATCCCAAAGCATCCTGCTCGATATCGAAGCGCACGGTACCAGCGATGGCATAGGCAACCACCAGTGGTGGCGAAGCGAGAAAAGCCTGTTTGGCATAAGGATGAATTCGCCCGTCGAAATTACGATTGCCCGACAGAACGGCGGCTGTGTAAAGATCGCGCTCGATGACTTCCCGCTGGATTTCAGGATCCAGCGCACCGCTCATGCCGTTACAGGTGGTGCAGGCATAAGCGACGATACCAAATCCGAGTTTCTCCAGTTCCGGCAACAATCCGGCTTCCTCCAGGTATAGCCTGGCCACTTTGGAGCCCGGTGCGAAGGAGGATTTTACCCAGGGTTTACGCAGCAGTCCGAGTTCGTTGGCGTTGCGTGCAATCAGGCCGGCGGCTACTACATTGCGTGGGTTACTGGTATTAGTACAACTGGTAATGGCGGCAATGATGACCGCGCCGTCGGGCATTTCACCCTCATGCTGTTGCCATTTTCCGGCGATGCCACGTGCTTCCAGATCGGCGGTTGGCAGACGCCGGTGGGGGTTGGATGGGCCGGCCATGTTGCGGCATACGGTGGATAGATCGAAGGTCAGTACGCGCTCATATTCTGCATTTTTCAGGTCGTCGGCCCAGAGCCCGGTGGCTCTGGCATAGGTTTCTACCAGCTTAACCTGCTCCGGCTCGCGACCGGTTAACTTCAGATAATCGATGGTTTGTTCGTCGATATAAAACATGCCAGCTGACGCGCCGAACTCCGGCGTCATGTTGGATATGGTGGCACGGTCGCCGATGGTCAGATTGGCGGCGCCCTCGCCGAAAAATTCAAGATAGGCGGAGACCACTTTTTCATTACGCAGGAATTCTGTAATCGCGAGCACGATATCGGTGGCGGTGATACCCGGCTGGCGTTTTCCAGTGAGATTGACCCCAATGATATCGGGCAGGCGCATCATCGATGGACGACCCAGCATGACGGTTTCTGCTTCGAGACCGCCTACACCGATGGCGATGACGCCGAGCGAATCAATATGCGGAGTATGGCTGTCGGTGCCGACGCAGGTATCGGGGAATGCAACGCCATCGCGCGACTGGATCACCGGCGACATCTTTTCCAGGTTGATCTGGTGCATGATGCCGTTACCGGCGGGAATCACGTCGACGTTTTCAAACGCTGTCTTGGTCCACTCGATAAAGTGAAAGCGGTCTTCATTGCGACGGTCTTCGATAGCTCGGTTTTTCTCAAAAGCATCTGCATCGAAACCGCCGTGTTCCACCGCCAGCGAATGATCGACGATCAGCTGCGTAGGCACCACCGGGTTGACTTTTGCGGGGTCACCGCCCTGCTCGGCGATCGCATCGCGCAGTCCGGCGAGGTCGACCAACGCGGTTTGACCAAGAATATCATGGCAAACCACCCTTGCCGGGTACCAGGGGAAGTCCAGTTCCTGCTTTCGCTCGATTATCTGTTTTAAAGAGTCGCTGAGCAAATCCGGGTCGCAGCGTCGAACCAGTTGCTCTGCGAGTACGCGAGAAGTGTAGGGCAGTTTGTGGTAACAACCAGGCTTTATCGCGTCAATAGCAGACCTGGCATCGAAATAGTCGAGATCGGTTCCAGGCAGAGGTTTGCGGTTTGCTTTGTTCATTGTTGAAATTTATCTTTTGGCCGTTAATTGTCAACAATATAGCTATATTTGGCCAATTATTCAATTAAATACCCCGTAATTGTCAACAATTAATGATGTTTATCGAGTACTTCAATCACCCGAAAAATTCCAAATGCGCTGTTTTTAAGCTGGACAGTAACGTATTGCGGCGGATGAGCTCACTGATCAAACAGACAGAGAAGATAGCTTTCTGCAAAGCCTGGATGAATAAACTCGAAGGCCGAAGACAAAGCCGTAGGAGTTCCCGGTTAACAACCCTGTCTTTAAACGACATCATTCCATCAGAAAGATGGTAGCCACATTATATTATTTTAGCTTTTGTAAATCCTGTCGATATTGTATCTACATTTATTAGGCATCTTAAGTTCAGGTATTTTTCAAAAGTTGAGAATAAAGTAGATGTACGAGTCAACATCCAGTTCAAGCCAGTCTACAAACTATGCAGGTGAGAGATTTCATCTGGTACGTTTCTTTTCCATTGGCGCACTGGTAATGTTAGTCATAGTTGCCATCGCACTGATTTATTTTGAATATCAACAGTCATCTTTGTTCAAAAAGTTGCAGTATCGGCAGAATAGTACCTTTCATCAATTGCAAAAAGAATATTCCGTGTTGCAGGAATCGGAAGCAAAACGGGATCTAATGGCTATCCATGAATCAGGTAATGAAAACCTGACACGCTTATTGGTCAATTCTCTCTGGAATTCCGATTTTGCACCATTCGCCGCTAAGACCTCTAAATTACCAATTCAAACCTGTCAGGAGCTGCCGTTAATCGTAAAAGATGGGAAGTCAACAAACTCGCCTCAAAGACAGGCCTGTTACGATAATCTGGGTGAGCAGATTATGGCGATCGACGGTTTTACCGAACTTGATAAGCGTGTATTCCGATCGATGGAAAACAGTTCAGTACTTAAAATTAAAGTTTTCGATACACGAGGGATAACAATTTATTCATCAGACCACAATCAGATAGGTGATGATAAGGCGAACACTCACGGATGGACGTCGGCAATAAAAGGAGATACCAGCAGCGGCTTTTCACACCGGAGTAAATTTGATACTTTCGAAGGCAGCTTGAGCAATAGAGAAGTTATTAGCAGCTATTTACCAGTCTATCAGCCAGATACTAATGATATTGTCGGTGTATTCGAAGTTTACTCTGATGTAACAAAATTCTTCAATACTATCGCGAGTACATCTGAGCTCATTAAGTCAGTGACTTCTGAAAATCAAAATCTGCTGGAAAAAGCATCAATAACCAATCAGGCAAAAGTCGATCAGGCCTCTCTTTATGCTATTACAGCTATTCTCATAATACTGGTTGTGCTTTTTGGTGGATTATTTCTGATAGTCCTCAAGGCAGATAAAACTATCGATCAGCAGCTAGACGACAAAGAAGCGGCTCAGCAACAACTTGTTCAGACAGAAAAAATGGCATCTCTGGGCGAAATGGTGGCAGGTGTTGTACATCAGCTAAATACCCCAATCGCGTATTCTTACAATAATGTCAACATGGTAAAGGAAGAGCTGGAGTGCTTGAACCCGCCACTTGAGCTGGCTAAGAAGTTTGCCAGGATAGTTAATAAGACAGATTCAGACAAGATCTCAATCAACATAGGCGGATGGCGTAGCTTCATAAAGAAAGTCTCCGAAGTCGATACAGACACCGCCATTTTACAGGATATGCTGTCAGATATAGTTCTAGGCCTCGATCAAATGCGCGAGCTGGTGGAAAACCTTCTCGACTTTACTCGACTGGATAAAACCAAAATTACTCATTTCGACCTGGTTGCAGGTCTGAAGAACGTTGTATATATCGCACGTTCCGTCATATCCGATGAGATCGAAATCGTGGAAGATTATTGTAACTTACCCGAAATAATATGTAATCCAACAAAACTCAATCAGGTATTTATCAATCTTGTCAATAACGCCGCACAAGCTATTAATGGGAGTGGAACAATTACCATTAAATGCTTTGAGGATGACGATATGGTTAATATAGAAATATCCGATACCGGCAAAGGCATTTCAGACGAACATGTCGACCAAATATTCGAAAACTACTTTAGCACCAAACCGCGTAATAAAGGTACCGGCATCGGTTTGCCAATAGCAAGGAAAATTGTTCATGATCATGGCGGCACAATCAGCTTTAAAACAAAAGTTGGGGCTGGAACAACTTTCGTGGTCCAGATTCCACAACATGTTCCGATAGAAAATGTCGCATAAGATTCACCTTACCAATTTAAGTTCGAGATATAACAGGTATTAAGATATGGAAAACCAGGGGTTGATTCTTTGTGTAGATGATGAGCCAAATATCTTACGCTCACTTAAATGGCTGCTGAGTAAATACTTTGAAGTCAGAACAGCAGATAGTGGGCATGATGCTCTGTTACTTCTCAAAAAATATGATTTCGATGTCGTTATTAGTGATCAACGCATGCCTGGGATGACGGGTTCGGAGTTTTTACACAAAGTTCGCAAAATCTCACCCCGTAGCATACGCCTTCTATTAACAGGGTATTCCGACATGAATGCAATCATGGGCTCGGTAAACAATTCAGAGATTTATCGCTTTATTAAAAAGCCCTGGAACATGAAAACTCTGGTATCTGTAACTGCCAAAGCCTGTAATATCGCAAAAAACGCACCTGTTCAAAAGGAAAAATCGGGGGAAACGGCTCAAACTTTAAAAGAGGCTATTCTGATACTGGATGATGACAAGTTTGTAGTTTCGGAAACAGAATCTGCAGTAGGACAATCCACTAAAGTGATACATACCGACAATCTGTCGGTAGCAGTTACATTTCTCTCCGAACAGAAAGTTGGCATCTTTATTTCCAACACCCATATCAGGCATATGGAAGTCAGCAGTCTGTTAAAGGTAGCTAAACAAAATGACCCCGGCCTGGTGTGTATTGCTACTTCAATGAAAACTGACGCCGATATGGTAATCAACTTAATCAATGAAGGTCAGATCTATCGATTTATTCCTAAGCCAGTTAAACCAGGTTATATCAATATTGTTATAAAATCGGCATTAAATAAACGTTTACAGTTAACTCGCGACCCCAGTTTTGCAAATCGTCATTCAGTCGAGAAATTGAGTGCAGAAAAAAAACAGAAGTTGCAGGATCAGATTAAGCATATTGTTGAAAAATCTGAAAAGCTTCCTGATACCGACAAAGAAGTCCCTTTTGTCCAGCGTGTATCCAGAAGTTTAGCTCGGTTATTCGGACAAACGTCTAAATCAGAATCATAAGCACTACGCCCCTTGCTCAGGGATAGACACCGTAATTCAGAGCGCAAAAACAATAGGGTCAAAAACAAGGGTGAATTCACCTTTTTTTGATCAATGAGATCTGTGCCACCGGCAAGGCAGCACAGATTCTTCATAAATAACTATCTATTTTCAATGCTGACAAATTCCAGATTTTCCGGCCCTAAATAATTAGCCGACGGACGAATAATCTTGCCATCCTGACGCTGCTCTACTACGTGCGCTCCCCAGCCGGAAGTCCTGGCAATGACAAATAATGGTGTAAACATATCTGTCGGTACGCCCATCTGGTTGTAGGACACTGCAGAGAACCAGTCGAGATTGGGGAACATTTTCTTTTCTTCCCACATCACGCTTTCGAGGCGATCAGCAATATCGTACATCAGAGTATTTTCATTTTCATCGGACAGGCTTTTGGCGACACGCTTGATGACTTCGTTACGCGGATCACTAACGGTATAAACGGGATGACCGAAACCAATGACAATTTCCCTGTTGGCGACACGCTTGCGTATATCAGCTTCAGCATCGTCAGCGGAGCTGTAACGAGATTGAATTTCAAATGCGACTTCGTTGGCACCACCGTGTTTCGGCCCGCGTAATGCGCCGATTGCACCGGTTAAGGCAGAGTGCATATCAGACCCGGTACCGGCGATCACGCGGCCGGTAAAAGTCGAGGCATTAAATTCATGTTCAGCGTATAAAATCAGCGACACATGCATGGCTTTAACCCAGGATTCCGGGGCTGGCTTACCGTGTAACAGGTGCAGGAAGTGACCGCCAATTGAATCGTCGTCGGTTTCCAGTTCTATGCGCTTAGCACTCTGGCTGAAGTGGTACCAGTACACTAACATGGAGCCGAAACTGGCCATCAGGCGATCGATGATATTACGTGCAGCCTCGACATTATGATCAGCGTCTTCCGGCATCTGGCAACCCAGCGCCGAACAGCCAGTGCGCATGACATCCATTGGATGAGTGCTTGCAGGTAATTGTTCGAGAACCGTTTTAACCCCCTGGGGTAAATCACGCATGCCTTTTAATTTTGCCCTGTAGGCATCGAGTTCTGCCTGGGTCGGCAGTTTTTCGTGCACGATCAGGTAAGCGACTTCTTCGAACTCGCAGGTTTCGGCTATATCGAGAATATCGTAGCCACGGTAATGCAGGTCATTACCGGTGCGACCGACTGTACAGATCGCGGTATTTCCCGCGGCAGTACCGGACAGAGCAACGGACTTTTTAGGTTTACGGGCTTGTGTTTCGCTCATTATTTTTCCTCGCACATAGTTAATCTAAGAATAATTGATCTAAAGTTTTTTCGTACTGGTGATAATCGAGATAGTCGTACAGTTCCATACGTGTCTGCATGGTGTCGACCACATTTTGTTGAGTGCCATCGGCGAGAATATGCTGATAAACATTTAAGGCCGCCAGGCTCGCCGCTCGAAATGCGCTCAGCGGATATAAAGATAACTTGACGCCTACCGAGGCAAGTTGCTCGCTAGTGAATAACGGCGTCGCACCGAATTCGGTAATATTGGCTAATACTGGAACACCAACTGCATTGACAAACTGCTGGTATTGATCGAGCTCAACCATTGCTTCCGGGAAGATCATATCAGCACCGGCTTCGACACAGGCCTGGGCGCGATCTATGGCCGATTGCATACCCTCTACTGCGAGAGCATCGGTTCGCGCCATAATAACGAAGCTGTCATCGCTACGTCCATCAACCGCTGCTTTGACGCGATCGACCATTTCACCCTGACTGACAATTGCCTTGTTTGGGCGATGACCACAGCGCTTCTGCATAACCTGATCTTCAATATGCACACCAGCGACGTTGGTTCGGATCATTTCACGAATGCAGCGACTGATATTAAACGCCCCACCCCATCCGGTATCGATATCAACCAGTAACGGTAGAGAACTGGCATCGGTAATACGTCTCGCGTCTTCTAATACATCATGCAGTGCCGATATACCGAGGTCTGGCGTGCCCAATGAACAGGCGGCAACGCCACCACCGGAAATGTACAGTGCCTTATGCCCGCATTTTTCTGCCATTATGGCGCTATAGGCATTCACTGCACCGACTACCTGCAGCGGATTGTTGTGTTCGACGGCCTGGCGCAGTTTCTGACCAGGCGAAAGTTGATTACTCATAATTTTTCCTCAAGAATAGATCTGACAATTTCCCAGGCTCCGCTGATATGTCGGCGCATCAATAATTCGGCGAGTTCTTCGTCTCGCTGACCTATGGCATCGGCGATGTGGCAATGCTGATCGAGGGCATAGTTTGGTCGCGAGGGGATTTGCCCGGTCTGGTGACGACACATGCGAATTAGCTGGTATAACTCGGTGTTAAGGTTATCTAAAATCCACTGGTTCTGACTGGCTACCGCTATTCGATAATGAAAATCGATATCGCCTTCACTTTGAAAATAGATTTTACCATCAGTTTGTTTAATCGATTCGGCATGGCTCTCCAGCAACTTGTGCAGGGACCCTATCTCCTCATCAGACATAAACCGCGCTGCCAGCCTGGCCGCCATACCTTCGAGACACTCACGCGCGTTATAAATGTCTTCCATCATTTTAATATCGAGCGACACTACTCGCGATCCAGCGTGTGGAATTCGCACGATAAGCTTGTTGCGCTCAAGCCGGTGAATTGCCTCTCGCAAAGGACCTCGGCTAATGCCATACTTCAACGCAAGTTCGGATTCGACTATTTTAGAGCCCTGAGCAAGCTCTCCGGCTATGATATCCGCCTTGATACCCTCATAGGTGCTGCTCGCCAGTGTACGGGACTCCTGGGCCAGTTCCTGATCATTATCATTTGTTGATTTTTCCATATAATTGTTAACAATAATTGGTTATAATTGATATTTCATGCTGAAATATGCATAAATATCGAGCAATTGTCAACAATATTGATTTTGTTCTACTAACTCTTAGTGAAGATAATAGGCGCAAATCGCGCTGTACAGGCCGGGAGGGATTATTAATTGTGACAATTGTATAATTTAATAATGCTCTTAGTGATTAACTGACTAATTCAATAATGCGATATATTCGGGACATCAAGACGAAGCCTGAATGCTGCTCGGTGGGCTTTTTAGAGATGAATCATGCCATAAATTCCATGTCAAATTTACCGACTGAGCTATGGTTAGACCTTACATTGAGGAGTTCAAGAGGATTAATATGAGTACCGAAACCGTAACAATTATTGACGACTCGACCGGAAAGAAAGTCCAGATGCCGCTGTTAACCCCGACTAGCGGCCCGAAAACAATTGATATCAGCACGCTTTATAAGGAGTTGGGTTACTTCACTTTCGACCCCGGTTTTATGTCGACTGCCAGCTGTTCGAGTGCGATTACTTTTCTTGATGGGGGTAAAGGCGTTTTGCAATATCGGGGATATCCAATTGATCAGCTCGCCGAACAGAGCTCCTACCTCGAAGTTTGTTATTTACTGATGCACAACAAATTACCCAGCAAGGCCGAGTTGGAAGAATATGTTCAGATCATCACCAATCACACCATGATGCACGAAGCACTCAAGCGCTTCTATAGTGGCTTTCGTCGCGATGCGCATCCGATGGCAATTATGGTTGGAGTGGTTGGCGCACTTGCTGCTTTTTACCATGACCACATGGACATCCACAATCCCGAGCATCGTATGATTACCGCACAACGCCTGATTGCAAAAATACCGACAATTGCGGCATGGAGCTATCGTTACGCAACCGGTAAACCGTTTATCTATCCCGATAACGCGCTCGGTTATACCGAAAACTTTCTACACATGATGTTTTCCATGCCATCGGAAGATTACAAGCCAAGTCCACTATTGGCGAAGGCGCTGGATCTAATCATGATTCTACATGCCGATCACGAGCAAAATGCTTCGACGTCGACCGTTCGGCTGGCTGGTAGCTCGGATGCCAATCCGTTTGCTGCGGTCGCAGCGGGCATAGCCGCACTCTGGGGGCCAGCGCATGGTGGTGCTAACGAAGCCGTTATCCGTATGCTGATGGAAATTAACGATTCGGGCCAGCCATTGCAGACCTTTGTTGACCGCGCCAAAGACAAAGATGATAATTTCCGCCTGATGGGCTTCGGACATCGCGTCTACAAAAACTACGATCCGCGTGCCAAACTCATACGAGAAATCTGCCATCAGTTGCTCAACGATATGGAATCTACCGGCGAGCAGAAAAGGTTACTCGAAACAGCGATGGCACTGGAAAAAGTTGCGCTCGAAGACGAGTATTTTGTGCAGCGTAAGCTTTATCCAAATGTTGACTTCTATTCGGGTATCATTTTCCTCGCGATGGGTATACCGATGAACATGTTCACAGTCATTTTTGCAATGGCGAGAACCATAGGCTGGATAACGCAATGGGACGAGATGCTATCTGATCCCGGATATAAAATCGGTAGACCCCGCCAGTTGTATAACGGCCCTATCGATTTAGAATATGTGCCGCTGGAAGAACGAGGATAAAACCCGCCCAGTGGATTTCGCTAACTCATAAACAAAGGTACACAGGCTAATGTTACAGGCATACAGAGACCACATCGCGGAACGTGAACTAGAGGCTATCCCACCTAAACCGCTAGACGCGCAACAGGTTGCTGATCTGATTGAATTAATCAAAAGCCCAGTTGCTGGTGAAGAAGCGTATTTACTCGAGCTTTTGATGCAACATGTGCCTGCCGGCGTCGATGAAGCAGCTTATGTCAAAGCCGGGTTTCTTGCGGCCATTACCCGAGGTGAAGTGAGCTCCCCGTTAATCGATAAGGTCAAGGCTGCCGAAATTCTCGGCACCATGCTTGGTGGTTACAATATCCAGCCTTTAATCGCCTGTCTGGATGATAGTGAAACTGCCGAAGCTGCAGTCCAGGCACTGTCACACAGCTTACTGGTTTTCGACGCATTTCATGATGTTACCGATAAAGCCGACGCGGGCAATGCCTCCGCAAAGGCGGTTGTAGATTCATGGGCCAATGCGGAATGGTTTACCAGTAAACCTGCACTGGCTGAAAAAATAACCGTTACTGTTTTTAAGGTACCCGGCGAAACCAATACCGACGATTTGTCTCCTGCACAGGATGCCTGGTCACGCCCGGATATTCCGTTGCATGCCAATGCAATGTTAAAGAACCCACGCGAAGGTGTTGCCGACAACCCAATTGCCACTATCGGTACTTTAAAACAGAAAGGCTTCCCGGTTGCCTATGTTGGTGATGTCGTCGGTACCGGCTCATCGCGCAAATCGGCGACTAATTCCGTTCTCTGGCATATGGGCAGGGATATTCCGTTTATTCCAAACAAGCGTAATGGCGGTTTCTGTTTCGGCGGAAAAATTGCGCCCATATTCTTCAATACCATGGAAGACGCCGGTGCCCTGCCGATCGAAATGGATGTTACGCTGATGGAGACAGGGGATGTCGTCGACATCTATCCTCTGACGGGTAAGGCAACTAAACATGACAGCGACGAGGTTTTAGCCAGTTTTAAACTCGCTACTAATGTGTTAAAAGATGAAGTACAGGCTGATGGCCGTATCCCGCTTATTATCGGTCGAGGATTAACCGATCGGGCACGTAAATACCTGAATTTGCCGACATCTGATGTTTTTGAATTACCCGAAGTCGAAGAACAGAGCAGTAAAGGTTATACCCTGGCGCAGAAAATGGTCGGCAAGGCATGCGGTGCTACCGGTGTTCGCGCAGGTACCTATTGCGAGCCTAAAATGACAACTGTTGGTTCTCAGGATACCACCGGCCCGATGACACGAGATGAACTGAAAGACCTCGCCTGTCTGGGTTTCTCAGCCGATCTGGTGATGCAGTCATTCTGTCATACCGCTCCCTACCCCAAGCCTGTCGATGTAGTAACCCATCACACGCTGCCTGATTTTATGCAGGACCGTGGCGGCATATCGCTACGACCGGGTGACGGTGTTATCCATTCGTGGATGAATCGTATGTTGCTACCTGACACGGTGGGCACTGGTGGTGATTCGCACACACGCTTCCCAATTGGTGTTTCCTTTCCTGCTGGTTCCGGTCTGGTGGCATTTGCTGCAGCCACCGGGGTGATGCCATTAGACATGCCGGAGTCCGTACTGGTGCGGTTTAAGGGGGATATGCAGCCCGGCATTACCTTGCGTGACCTGGTGAATGCCATTCCTTATGCAGCAATTCAACGTGGCTTGCTCACCGTCGAGAAGAAAGGCAAGAAAAATATCTTTTCAGGCCGTGTGCTCGAAATCGAAGGCCTGCCGCAACTGAAAGTGGAGCAGGCATTTGAGCTTTCCGATTCATCGGCGGAACGTTCCGCATCGGGCTGTACCGTCAAGCTCGACAAAGAACCAATTATCGAATACATGAACTCGAATATCGTCATGTTCAAGTGGATGATAAGCGAGGGTTATGGTGATGTTCGTACCATTAGCCGTCGTATTGAAGAAATGCAGGCCTGGTTAGCCGATCCGGTATTAATGCAAGCGGATGCTGATGCGGAATACGCCGAGATAATTGAAATCGATCTGAATGAAATTAAGGAGCCATTGCTGGCCTGCCCGAATGACCCCGATGACGTTAAAACGCTTGCTGATGTAGCCGGTGAAAAAGTCGACGAAGTTTTTATTGGCTCCTGTATGACGAATATCGGTCACTTCCGCGCTGCCGGCAAGATGCTGGAAAATCTCGAAGGACCTGTTGCAACTCGGTTATGGATTGCACCACCGACTAAAATGGACGAAGCACAGCTAACCGCCGAGGGTTACTACAATATCTTCGGCCGCACCGGTGCCAGAACAGAGATGCCGGGTTGTTCGCTATGTATGGGCAATCAGGCCCGTGTTGCTGAAAACAGCACGGTGATTTCTACCTCGACACGAAACTTTCCAAATCGACTGGGTAATGGTGCGAATGTCTATCTGGCTTCTGCGGAACTCGCCGCTGTAGGTGCTATTCTGGGTAAAATACCGACAATGTCGGAGTACATGGAGTATGCCAATAATATTAATACTATGGCGGGCGAGGTGTATCGGTATTTGAATTTTAACGAAATGGAAAGCTATTTGTCTGCGGCGGAGAGTGCATTCCCTGTTAAGGTCACCTGACGTAGGGGCGCTATAAATTGCGCCCCTACGATATCGACCTTCGTTTATCACGCTTTGCTTTTTTCGAGCCTGCGTAATACGGCTTCTTTTCTTTTAGCCTGTTCAGCCATGCTGACTTTTTCATGACGCTGATTTAGTCCCTGCGGATCCATGCGATCTTCCATTTCGGCCCAGGCTGACTCCCGGTCATCGTCACCGGTTTGAAGGGCAGCGATATGTCGACGGGTGCCTTCGAGCTCGCTGAGTTGCTTTGGTATGTTATTGGCTCTGGCCAGACTACTGGCACTGATTTGCTGGGCCCGCGCAAGCCTGAGATCTCGACGATATTGAGCTATTTCGGTGAGCGCTCTGCGTAAGGCTGCTTCCATGGCCATGATGCGTTTAGACATCGCATTTCGCTGTGATTCCAGTTCGCTTAATGACTCTTCGTATTGAACGATATCTGAGGCTATTTCATCGACCAGGTCAGGGTCATTGTCTTTATGGATTAATGCTCGGGCCTGTTCCTCGCGTTTCTCGATGATCGTTTTTATCGATTCGATCTCCCGGTCAATCTGGTTTCTGGTGACGATAACCTCACTCATCGCCTGCTTGCGCAACTGAATCGATTCTTCAACGTCGACGATTTCCTGTTCGAATACACGGATGGCATTGGCATCGAGTATTACTTCGGCGGATTCCCTCGCAGCACCGCGTGCCAACGTGGTTAATTTACTGAAAATTCCCATGATCATTCCCCTATTTTGCCATTTCATTGATGATTTGAGTGGTGCGTGCTTCGCTGACTTTGTTAATCAGGCGTTTGGCTTCGTGCTGATCGCGCAAGGTCTTCGACAGTGTGATTGTTGAGCTGACGAGAAACAGCGAACTGATGGCGAAATAGCCTTTGATCAGAAAACTGCCAGGGATTAAGACGATGCCCGCAGCAATCGCGAGTATGGCGATACCGAAGCTGGCTTTGACAAAAAACAACCAGCCGTTTGAGGTACTTTGAATATCATAATCTTTCATAATTAAAACTCCGTTCTTTGTATTTGGAGTTTTAAGTCTTAAATAACAAACCCTGGTTTACAAGGCAAACAAGAAAGGTATTTAAATATGATACTTTAAGTATGGCTAATCGAAACAATGGGTGATTTTTATTTTTTGATCAAATGTTCGAATGCCTGATAATGCCAGTCTCGTACCGCCAGCACGGCAGTTACGCCGAATCGTTTTCCGATTGGTAAACCGGCATCGGTATTGTTTAATTGATCAA
>JAAEOZ010000190.1 GCA_024222685.1 Gammaproteobacteria bacterium
ATAGCGAACGTGACGCACCTTCCGCTTCCACCATTGGAATCTTGTACTTTTCGGTAACCGGTGCAATTGCTTTGGTCATTCCCGAGGAATAAGGCCCAAGCATGTACTGCACTTTATCCTGACTAATGAGCCGTTCGGCCAGGGTAGCACCACGATCACCCTTGGATTCGTCATCATAGTAAATAACTCTAAAGTTGTAGCACTTACCACCAAATTTGACGCCACCGTTTTCCTTTATTTTAGAAATTGCGTATTCATAGCCATTTTTCGCATGAATACCATTGGTCGCGTATTTCCCGGTTAAAGAAATTGCCGAGCCGAGCACGATTTCACCACAATCATCCGCCAGTACACTCTGTGATAACAATAGCGCGCTGCCAGCCAGTAAACCGGTGAACAGGGTTGCCTTCTTCATTTGATTCCTCCGCCTTTAGATTTAGATTAGCAACTGGCTCGGATAGTTCGATCCATTGTTGCTTTTATTTTTAACGTTTAAGCGTCTGCCGATGTTTGAACCGACGAACACAGCCCGACAATAGTATTCAACACGGCAACAATTAGCAACTGACTGTCAAAAGTAAGACAGATATCCGAGATTCAAGCTACTATGGCTGGCATTGCCAGCCACATTATCAAACTCATCGTCGTCAAAATAGCTGATATATTCAATGCTATATGCCGATTCATTTCCCAGCCCGAATCGCGCGCCGATCCCATAACCAGAATCAGCATCATCAGCATTAGTGGTTGAACTACTGTTTCTCTCGGCTAGCTCGATACTACTATTGCCTATCTGTGCATATAAAACAGTACCGTTATCAAGTGGCAATAATCCTCTAACAAAAACAAATGTCGTATCGACATCAAAATCGGATGAGCCGATATCGTCATCTGCAAGCGTAGTACTTATTTCTACGCCAACTTCCACATGATTATTAATTGCAAGTGCAAGACTCAGATAGATATTGAGCGGGTTAACTGAATCACTGTTAACTTCATTATGGTGTAGCCCACCACCAAGGCCAACAACCCAACGTGGCTCTGCCATACTCGAAGAACAGAACACAATAGACAACGCTGAGGCCCAAATCCATTTACTCACGGTTATTTTCATGTCACCACTACCCGAATAAGTCGTTAAAAATATTTGACAAAGCCAAAGTTAAATCCACTACTGTTCACATCGACATCGACACCGTCAAATTCATCATCATCGTAATAGATTACATATTCTGCTGAGTAGCCGACAGAGTTTCTGCCACGCACTTCGACGCCAATTCCGAATCCATTACCTTCATCCTCCGTACTGGACGAAGAGTCACGAATAGCCTCCGTTAGCTTTAACTGACTCGCTCCGAACATCAGGTATAACAGGCTGGTGTCATTGATTGGCAGTTTACCTTTAACATAAGCAAAGCCAATATCCAGATCGTGATCGACATTGTTGATATCATCTGTAAGCAGAGTAAAACCATAGCTTGCCCCAAACTCCAGGTAATCCCCCAGGGCATATCCAAATTTCAAACTAACATTACCGGTATCAACAACATCAATCTCATCGTCGAAACTGGCAAGGCCACCTGCGCCCCCAACGAACCAGCGATTCTCTGCAAAACTGGGCGTACATGCGAAAATACTCAGTACAAGAGTAACGATGGATAAACGGTTCATTGCTTTATTAGATTCCATTCTTTTCAAATCTGAAACCCCTCTCTGTTATCGCTAACCAGCTCTGGATAGGCAAATAATGATGGCGTCCCGCCAGTATGCAGAAATACAATGTGGTCATCATGACCCAGATCACCCTTTAGCAACGCGTCCACTACCGCCGCAAAAGCCTTACCTGAATAAGTTGGATCGAGCAGGATCCCCTCGCGTCGGGCAAGCAGTTCAATCGCGTTCTGTGTTGCAGTATTCGAATGACCGTAACCCGGTGCCAGAAAACGATCATCACAGATTACCTGATCCGCCACCACTTTCATTGGTAATGACATCAATTCAGCAATAGAGTCTATTTTAGTGAGCACACGTTGTTGCTGGCTTACAGCTTCGCGTCGAACGCAAACACCCTGCACTGGTATCGAACAACTACTAGCTACCAGACCAAGAAGAAATCCGGCATGCGTCGATGCACTCCCGGTCGGTAGAAAAAAACGCATCGGCGATATGCCCAGATCTTCAAGTTGCTTTAATGTTTCCTCAGCAGCATCCACGTATCCGAGCGCGCCGTAGGGGATACGTGCATTCGAGAGTGGAATGACATAAGGTTGTTTCCCGGCTTTTTTCAATTCCTCTGCGCGTTCTACCATTGCCTGATCGGCACCATCTTCATCCTCTCCAAGCGGGTAATAATGAATTTTTGCACCCATCAGTTTTACCAGAAAAGGGTTACCGGATTTGTGGTATTCCGGTTGATCGCGATCAACACGGTGCTCAAGCTGCACTTCGACTTCCATATCCATTTTTCGCGCCGCCGCTACGGTCATGCGCACATGGTTGGACTGCACCGCTCCGGTGGTTAACAGCATGTCGGCACCGAGCGAACGGGCGTGTCCAATATAAAACTCCAGTTGACGACTCTTATTGCCGCCAAAAGCAAGGCCTGTGCAGTCGTCACGCTTGATCCAGATATTGGTTTGATAATCAGCACTCAGATTATCGAGGCGTTCCAGTGGTGTGGGAGTATGGCTCAGGATAACGCGTGGAAAGGATTCGGTTAGCATGGGATTAAATCAATTAGACAAAATGAAATTGTAACATGCTCATGCCAGCCAACGGATCAACATTATGCCGATGCTTACCAGTGTGGCGGCAATTATTCGTTGTCGACCAAATGGCTCTTGAAATAATAGGGTGCCAATTAAAGCAGCAAATATGACACTGGTCTCGCGTAGTGATGACACCATTGCCATAGAACCCAGACCCATTGCATAAATAACTAACGCATAAGCCGTTGAAGAGGCAACCCCACCAATAATCACCTTGCCTGACTTTTGCTTCAGATAACCGAACCACTGAGACTTTCTACAGGCAAGTAAATAAATACAGATTGGAAAGGGTTCGAGTAGAAAAAGCCAGAAAATATAGCTCAGACTATTTCCTGCTGCTCGCACACCCAGACCATCCACCACCGTGTAGAATGCAATCAATACCGAAGTAGCCAGCCCCCATCGCAAAGCTGCTGGAGATATTTTTCCAAGCCTGCCGCCGAAGAGTGTCAGACTGGTTAAACCTATACTGATTAAACCGATGCCAAGCAATGAACCAGGAGACAGCCACTCCTCAGCGAAAATCACAGCGCCTATTGCAACCAGAACCGGCGCAAGGCCTCTGAACAAAGGGTACACCTGCGATAGATCACCACTTCGATAGGACATCGCAAGCGTGTAATAGTAGATATTATGGATAACTACCGAGGCCAGAATCATCGGCCAGCTGGCTGACTGCGGTACAGGAACAGTAAATACCAGGCCTGCGCAAATCAAACCACCAACAAGCTGATACGAGGCGATACTATATTCCGGCGTACCGCCGGACTTTGCCATTGCGTTCCAGCTGGCATGCAATAACGCGGCGAGTAAAACCAGCCCGATAAGCAAAGGGCTCATACTCTACCTGCCTTCAAACTGCTGGAGGCTATAGAGGCCGATTGACTGGAATGAATTTATTTTACAACAATGACGGAACAACCTGAATGCCGCACAACTTTAGCCGCACAGGATCCGAGTAGCATATTTTCGATTTGATTATTGTGTGCAGACATCACAATTAAATCGACCTTATCTTTTTTTGCCTGTTTCAATATCAATTCAGCAGGATTTCCTTCCACCACTACGGCACTCGATTGAATGTCGTCAGGTATATTTTTATCAACATAAGTCTTCAATTGACTAGCGACTTCCTTGAGCGCTTTTTTCACGGTTTCCTCATCAAAGAAAGAAGCTACGATGGGCATGCCAAATCCGGTGGCGGCAGTCATTACTCTTATTTTAGCTTTCGAATGCCTGGCCTCATCAATCACCACTTTCAGAGATTTTTTTGCTTCTTGAGTATGCTGTAAATCGATCGGAAAAAGAATTTTCTTATACATGGCTGGCTCCCGTTTGAACCCCGATTTTATCCTGATCACGCCGAGCGACCTGAGTTTTCCAGACAAATATCAGCAGTATTATTGCCGGGATATAAAACCAGCGTTTGTCCGGTGTATCGGCTTTTTTCTGCACATCAGCGATTTCCCAGTCAAAGTCAATTCCCTGCTTGGCAGCCGCGCTGCCAAAGACGATATTATCAACAAATAATTTGCCGCCTTCTTCTCGAAGTTCCAACCCAGAAGAGGTTTGTAGCCTGTCTTTACCGGGACCGACATCGCCAACCGGCAACATCACAACCTTATCGACCTCATCACCTTCAAGCGTTTCACCGACCACATGTACTCTTAACAGTCCATTTTTCGGCTGTTGTTCTGCCACTTCATAAATCTGACCAGCCTCAACTTTAATCAACGGATCGTAAATCATATCCATGAAAAAACCCGGGCGAAACAGCGTGAATGTAATCAGCAATAACGCTACTGTCTCCCATTTCTTATTAAAGGTTAAGAAAAAGCCCTGAGTAGCAGCAGCAAAAAGCAACATCGCCACAGTGGCCGAGACAATAACCGTAATAAGATGTATCGGGCCGGCAATACCGATCATCAATAACTCTGTGTTGAAAATGAACATAAACGGCAAAATACCGGTACGAATATCATAGGTGAAGCCCTGCACACCGGTTTTGATCGGGTCACCACCAGAAATCGCCGCAGCCGCATAAGCGGCCAAACCTACCGGAGGCGTATCATCCGCCAATATGCCAAAGTAAAATACAAACAGGTGAAC
>JAAEOZ010000191.1 GCA_024222685.1 Gammaproteobacteria bacterium
CGCAGATCATCAGGAAACGGCTACATTTATCAAGGAGAGAAGCGGCACTCTATTCAATCTTTTTAACTGAATAATCCTACCAATAGACAGGCCACTGCTGGTGGAACTCTGTGATATATTTCGGGTCTACCACTGATAATTAGAACGCTGGCACCCTTATGAGAGACACCTGGCCTTTGCTAGAGCAAACCAATTTCCCCACAGTCACACGAAGCACAACTGAGATTTTACAGGTTAATCTCGGCTATCTGTGTAATCAGTCATGCTTACACTGTCATGTTGCAGCAGGTCCTACACGTAAGGAATTAATGGCCGCTGAGAATATTGATTACCTGCTACGCATGCTTCAAATTCCGAGCATCCACACACTCGACCTGACCGGTGGCGCGCCTGAAATGAACCCATTATTCAGAGAACTGGTGCGTCAGGGAAGTCAAACCGGCGTGAAAATAATTGATCGATGTAATTTGACTATTCTGCTCGAAACAGGATACGAAGACCTGGCCCAGTTTCTGGCCGACCATCGAGTACAGATGGTGGCATCTCTACCCTGTTATCTTGAAGAAAATGTCGATGGTCAACGCGGCAAAGGTGTATATCAGAAGAGTATTGATGCACTAAAGATATTGAATAATCTCGGATATGGTGAAGAAGGCAGTGAGCTTGGTATCACCCTGGTTTACAACCCCACCGGCCCCTATCTACCTCCATCACAACAATCACTCGAAGTAGAATATAAGGCCTTTCTGCAGGATAACTATGGCATTAAATTTAATCAGTTATTTACTATCACCAATATGCCGATTGCCCGATTTGGCAGCACCCTGCTATCGAGAGGACAGTTTGATGCTTACATGAACCTTTTAAAGGATTCTTATAGTGCTGCAAACTTGCAAAACCTGATGTGTACCAATCAATTGAGTATCGACTGGCGCGGATATGTTTACGATTGTGATTTTAACCAAATGCTCAACATGAATGTTGAGAATCCTGGTAAACGCCAGCCGCTACACATCCGCGATGTTCTCGATATGGATATGCAGGCTATGCAAGTTCGCATTGCAGATCATTGCTACGGTTGTACCGCCGGCCAGGGTAGTAGTTGTGGTGGCGCACTTGAATGACGCTAACGGGATAGATGTCAGCATTATTATCCCTACTTTAAACGAAGCCGAAAACCTCAGGGAAACACTTCACCAGATCTACAAATCAGCCTATAGTCAAAGGATAGAAGTAATCATCAGTGACGGTGGCAGCCTTGATAGCACACCGCATATCGCAGCACAGTATCCCTGTGCATTTATCAAACAGGGTTGCGGAAGAGCACAACAGATGAACAGTGCCGCTAAACAGGCCAGAGGCAGCCTGTTTTTATTTCTTCACGCTGATACTCGACTTCCAGAAGACTGGTACAACTCTGTTATTCAGACTGGTCAGTGGGGGTTCTTCCCGGTAGAGCTAAGTGGCAATCACTGGTTGCTTAGAGTCATCGAACGCACAATCAACCTGAGATCCAGATTAACTAAAGTTGCTGGTGGCGATCAGGTATTATTTTTCAGGCAGCCCCTGTTTACCCTCATCGGTGGGTTTGCCAATATACCGCTAATGGAAGATATCGCCATCTGCAAGAAGGCCAGGCGGATGTCAAAGCCGCACATTCCGATTCATTCTGTCATCACCTCCAGTAGACGATGGGAAACCAGAGGCATTGTCCGTACTGTTTTATTGATGTGGCTGTTACGATTTGGATACTTTGTCGGACTGAGCCCCGAAAGACTGCATCGGCTTTATTATCCTCATCAACGGTAAGCCTGATTTATGTCACTAGTACAGATTTTTGCCAAACCTCCTGTTCCAGGTAAAGTAAAAACCCGATTGATTACGGATATTGGTGCTAACAAGGCGACCGAAGTCTACCTGTATTGCCTGGAATATACCCTGGAGGTTTTGAATATTAGTACGATGAACTTCGAAATCTGGCTTACAGAACCATGCCCTGAGTCAGGCTTCGCCAGGCTTCCCTGTCAGCTACAGCAGGGTGATGACCTCGGTGAACGCATGTTTTTCGCTTTGGCACAAGGTCTTATCGCAAGTTCAGGCCAGCCTGTTCTACTCATTGGCTCCGATTGCCTGGATCTCAAACCAGAGCATCTCATTCTCGCATTAGAATCACTAGTCGATCATGATCTGGTTTTTCTACCCTGTGTTGATGGCGGCTTCGCGATGATTGGATGCCGCCGAATCGAGCATTCGATATTCGATCAGGTTATCTGGAGCAGCGATTCTGTACTTAGCCAAACCCTGGAGAATGCAGAAAGGCTAGATTACAGTGTCGATATGCTTGAAACTGTCCGGGATATTGATACGCTGCACGACCTTAGCCATTACCCGGCGCTACGCGAAATAATCGCCTCCCATTGATGTTTTATCAATTATTCAGGCCAATACTGTTTGCAGTAGATGCCGAGCTTGCACACCAGGTCAGCCTCGAACTGCTTAATCAATTTCAGGCGTTTATACCGCAAAAGCGAATTTACCAACCAACAAAAGTAATGGGGCTGAACTTTCCTAACCCTATAGGGCTCGCAGCCGGGCTCGACAAAAATGCAGATTTTCTTCCCGGCCTGAGTAAGCTTGGATTCGGTTTTATCGAAGTTGGTACAGTGACCCCAAGAGCGCAGCAAGGTAATCCAAAGCCACGACTATTTCGCGTCGTACGTCATCGTGGCATTATTAATCGAATGGGTTTTAACAACAAGGGCGTTCATTATCTGCTCAATCATCTCCCACCAGCACCCAGACCCTATTTACTGGGTGTTAATATAGGCAAGAACCTCAGCACTAACGTCGATCACGCTCTATCCGACTACCAGTACTGCTTTGAAGCGGTTTATCCAGAAGCTGACTATATCAGTATCAATATATCTTCACCGAATACACCAGGACTGCGCCAGTTACAGGGTGAGCAGGCATTGAGTAATTTGCTTAAAGGTATAAGTGAAACGCGTAAGCGTCTTGAAGATCAACATCAGTATTCGCGGCCTGTAGCGCTAAAAATTTCACCCGACCTGGATGACAATGCCATTCCATCCATTGCAGAAACATTGCATAAGTATTCAGTAGATGCACTGATCGCTACCAATACAACACTCGATCGCCTGCCAATAAGCGGGCATCGCATAGCTGACCAGGCGGGTGGATTAAGCGGACAACCGTTGCGCGATCGTTCCAGACACATACTTCAGGCATTTCATCAAGAACTCAAAGATTCTGTCCCAATTATCTCTGTAGGGGGTATAGATTCACCCGAAGAAGCAAAATTGCGGCTTCAACTCGGTGCACGACTTGTTCAGATATATAGCGCTATGATTTTCGAAGGCCCGGGACTGGTAAGCAAGATTGCAAGCGGACTAGAACAATAAAAGTTACAATTTCTGGAATTTCAGATCAGGCTGGCAGTGTGTATTTAGTCTGCTAAACTTAACTATATATTATCTTAGTTAAGGTCACTAAGTTGACTTTTCCCAGGTTTCTAAAGGATCCACCCAGTCTATGAATCAATCAACTGCCAGTCTAAAAGATGCGCGCGATTATCTCGTCGGTCTTCCTGATTCGATAGATGAATTTCTTGATGAACCGCAAAAACGGTCACTAGCTGAACTGATGCAGGGGTTTAAGCAATTTTTTGATGTTGTCGCCACTATTAATATGCAGGCCAGTGATGATCATATCATCTCGCCCCGTGAGGCTACCGATATTGGTAGTCACGGTTTCGGTTTAATTCTGAATTTAGTCGATTTATTAGACCGGCTAGACCTGCCACACAGACGCAGGGAAGTCGAACAGATTTCACTGATACTGGCACGCTGGATCCTGCGCTATGGTGGACACATTAAACACCTTGAACCAATAGTTAATGCCTGTGCCCAACTAGCCAATATTCTTCGAGATAAATCAGCGTTAATTAATTTATATAACCTGATGACCGATATTATCGATAGTTGTTCCAGTGATATCAAACAGGATCTGGATATCAGTAATCAAATGCGCCCCTGGCGACTGCTTCATATAAACCGAAGTATTGTCGCCACCCGCTCCCACAATCCGGAAATTATGAAAACAGCTTTTAATGAGCTTCTAGTATATCTGCCAAATGAAGCCAATGGTTTTTTTGCAGAAGGTATGAAGGAAATGGTTGCACTCGACTACCCGTCGCATGTTCGTCAGGTTATGGAATTTTATTATCAGCAAAAGCCTACAATTAGTGTGCACTAGATAGCTCGACGTGAATTGAAAGAACATCACTCATAAAGTTGTCAGACTAACGAGATAACCACTATATTTTCGAATGTTGATGACACCGTTATCAAAGATGAGATATTGACCCTTAATCGCATCAAGATGGCCTTCGACCACTGGATTTTTATCCAGGTTAAAACTGCTTATCTTGCCTGGATATTGCCGTGAAGGATAGTCAATGGACAATACACAATCGGGACTGGCGATCACTTCGACATCCTGCCTGACATTGTCACTGAGCGCTACTTCAACCTTCATCCACAATGACTCAAATATTTCATACAGGTCCTTATCGTCAACTTCGTGTTTGAGCATGCTACGCCAGTTGGTTTTATCGTTTATATGCTGTTTAAATGCAGTCTCAACAAGGCCCGAATGATAACGTTTGGATACACGTAAAATTGGCAGTGCCTGTACCGCACCCTGATCTATCCAGCGAGTGGGTAATTGGGACTCACGGGTAATACCGACCTTAACACCCGAAGTATTCGACAAGTAAATAATATGCGGTTTCATGCAATACACCAGACCCCATTCTGGCTCCCGACATGTACCTAGGTGATAGTGGCATTTTTCAGGTGAAACAATACATATATCACATTGCGCGAGTCTGCTGAAACAGGGATAACAATAGCCCTGGTTGAAACTCTTTTTAGTCTGACGACCGCAATGGATACATTCGATTGATTGCAGAAACTCTAACCGCAGCGGTTTACCGATATAG
Organism: Gammaproteobacteria bacterium; assembly: GCA_024222685.1. Classification (GTDB taxonomy): domain Bacteria; phylum Pseudomonadota; class Gammaproteobacteria. The sequence goes on from JAAEOZ010000191.1 coordinate 5,024, forward strand.
TCGTTCAAGCATAGTCTTTGTCCCGACAGATCCAGCTCATAGACCACCGATGTATCCAGCGATACGTACATTTTGTGTAAGCGCCCCTGATACTTCATGACTATCGTCGACTCAGGCGACAGGCTGTTTCCAGCAAAACGGATAAGCCTTTTTCACGCCAATGTGGCTGCTCATCGACGACATCCTGCTGTTCGAGAAAATCAATTTGATAGTCCGGTTGATAATGCTGTAACACTTCCTGCTGCGAAACAGCAAACGGTGGGCCAGACATGACGGACTGATCGTAATCCAGTGTCACCAGTAACATATCAGTACCCGGTGCAGTAATATCCCGTAAATGTCGGCAATAACGGGCGCGATTAGCTTCATCAATAGCAATCAATGCAGCGCGATCAAAAACCAGTCTACAGCCCTCGATGTCCTCGGCTTGTAAGTCAAAATAATCGCCCTCAAGCAGCATGATGTTACCGCTTTTACGCAGGATGAACCGATCTGACTCAAATTGCTGATACTGCAATTCAAATTCGTTGAAAAATGCTTCGATTGCGATACTCGCCAACTCTATACCGATTACCTCATAACCCTGCTCGGCAAGCCAGGCGATATCATGCGACTTACCACATAGAGGTAAAAATATACGGTCGCCTGGCTTTAGATTGAATTGATTTAAATAGCGTCTGAGATAGCAATTAACTTCACTTTGATGAAAACCGATTTGACTCATCTGCCAACGATCCAGCCAGTCTTTAGGTTGCATAGTTATCTGAATTTGAAATTATGAAACCTTAACCTTTTGTCAGGAAAATTTCACTGTTTTCATTGTTATTGCTGTGGATAGCCTCGGCGGATTTATATCAGGCAAAGTATGTTCGGTATAATGGGTTGGGCGCAATCAACATTGGTAAGCTTTTCAACATCCGCACATGTGTAATATGAAGCATGGCTTCATTTGGGCACTGTAGATTTTTCAACACCTCTGTTACCGATTTTTCTTTCCTGGCTTCTGGTAATTTTTCTTATCTAATATTGGTGCATCTGGGTCAGATTTTGCTTTATGTGTTGTTATTGCATCCGACTGGTTAATAACTTCCTTCCACTTTGTTTTATCCTGTTGTTGTTTATCCATCTTCTTTACCTTTTTAAATTTTTTTAATTGTTCATCAGTTGGTGATAAAGCATCTTCATCTGAATGAGAACTCTCTTCGATTTCCTCCTCAGTCATATTATTGATGCGATCATAATCTGTTCGGTCTTTTATTTTCTTTAATTCTTCTTCAGTGTATTTCTTGATTGACATAAATTCACCTATGACCAATTAGAGAGTTGTATAGAGCCCTTTCCTTTTTATTGGCTTTTCTGGCAGAAATAAATCTTCGCGTATTTTCATTATCCCTTAATGTATAAACCACGAATAAGATTCCTGGTTTTGCATAACCAATGGTTTGTATACGCACTTCACTATGATCGTGTCTGTCATCAATTGTTTCAATTCTTTCCGCATCACTAAATATTTCTTTTGCGGCAACGAAGTCAATTCCATGCTTTTCAATATTCGACTTCCGTTTCTCTTCATCCCATTCATAATTCATACTGAATTATCCCCATCTTTTACTCGCTAATATCTAAGCAACCTCTGATTAATTAGTCATTGCGAAGAGCGTTAGCGACGTGGCAATCTTTGAGGCATTGATTAGTAAAAAAAGATTGCCGCGCTGCGCTCGCAATGACGATTGTGTTACTGCAGTGGTATAAGTTCTTTTGTTGATAGTGGTTAGTCCATAACAACAATAATAAAAATGGGAAGGGTCTTACAAACGCACCTTAACGCAGTTACGTCCATTTTTCTTGGCGACAAACAATGCCATATCGGCACGTTTCACCATCGATCCATAATCACCTGTATCATCTGTAATAGCTGCAACACCGATACTTAAAGTTGCGCATTTTTCTCCATAGGCGGTCTTATAACGTGCCCGCTCTACAAACTGGCGTATTTTTTCGGCAAACTTTTCTGCTGCATTCATATCGATATGCGGCATTAACACACTTAAACCATTCTGCCCATATCGACCCAGAATATCTTTCTCTTTATCCACACTAGAAAAAACATATTTTACAATCGCGGCAAATACCTTGTATGCAACCTGGTCTCCATCCTGCTCCCGTAATTTTGAAAGCCCGTCTACTTCGA
>JAAEOZ010000192.1 GCA_024222685.1 Gammaproteobacteria bacterium
CTGATGTTTACTGCCTGTCAAAATGTAATTGCAGAAGAAGATCAGACTGGGTTTCAAACTAACAGCTGGCAAATGAAACAGATATACCAGCCCAGTCAAAATCAACTTGACAGAGAGAAAAACGGCCTGGTAATGATTTATGATAGTTTTACCGATACTCAGGTTAACCAGATTTTGGATCAAAAATTTAGTCGTATTCAAAGCATGATGTTTACCCGGATCAAGCAAACGGATACACAGGGAGTAGTGCAAAAAGATCCGGAAAGTGGAGAGGATCTAGTGATTGATGATGGTTGCGACTGATATTCCATTCATATGATTTCTGGAAAAAGAATGAATGAAAAGGAATGACTAAAAATATTCCTTTTCAAATACCACCCCCAAATGAGGATAAAAAAATGAAAATGACTTTTAAACTGATAACTGCTGTTACCATACTGGTTGCATCATCTTCTTCTTTTGCGATCAACCCTGATAATGTACTCACAAAAAAACAAACTATTTTTAAGCTGTACCTTACTGCCAATGAAGCTTATTCACTCATTTCCAGTAACGCAAAAAAAATACTCTTTATTGATGTGCGCACTCGTGCAGAAGTTAGCTTTCTGGGTATGCCTACATTAACAGATGCCAATATTCCTTACATGACAGTAGGAACCTGGTCTGACTGGGATACAAAAAGGAAAAACTTTTCTTTATCTCCAAATAATGACTTTTTATCCTATATTGAAGACCGTTTAAAAGTGAAAGATCTCACAAAAAATGACACTGTTGTGCTCATATGTCGATCAGGCAGTCGAAGTGCAAAAGCCGCAAATTTATTAGCGACTGCAGGTTATACGCGTGTATATACAATTGTTGATGGATATGAGGGAGATACTGTAAAAAAAGGGAAAGACAAAGGCCATCGAGTTGTTAATGGCTGGAAGAATGCGAATTTACCCTGGAGTTACAAACTGGATAAAGCCAAAATGTATTTTGATCTATAGATTTTTCTATCAGTTATCTGTAAGCGCTCAGTATAAAAAAGTTACGCAACCTGATCAAGATCAATAACTGGCTGAATCGGCAGCAAGGCCTCAATATCTTCCAGGCAGGTGACTTTGGGCAATTCTGTGAACACGTGTTTCAAATAAGCGTACGGTTCAATGTCATTGGCCTTGGCCGTTTCAATCAAACTGTACAGATTGGCACTGGCCTTTGCGCCAGATACCGTATCAGAAAACAGGTGATTCTTACGTCCAATCACAAAGGGGCGGATTGCATTCTCGCACAAATTATTGTCGATGTTCAAACTACCATCTTCGGTGTACACCGTCAGTCTCGGCCATTGCTTATCCATATAATGCATCGCCTTACCCGATGCCGATTGCTTCACAACCACCGGCAAGTGCTGATTCAGCCATTCCCGTAAACCCTCGAGTACCGGCACAGCCCTGGATTGACGTAACTCGATGCGCTGTTCATCACTCATATGTTTTGCCTGTTTCTCAATCTTGTACAACAATTGAATCCGTTGCAGGGCCTGTTGCGCCAGTGACCCTTTTCGGTGCTTGTGTTTGCCCTGTGCCTTGAGTGCTTGATCAAACTTGCGCCGCACATGTGCCATGCAGCCAAGCGGAACTATTTCGTTCTGCGCACAGATCTTGTTGTAACCCTCATAGCCATCAATCTGCAAATACCCGGCATAATCACCCAATAGCTCAACGGGTACTTCCTGCGATCGGGTCGGTGCATAGTCAAACAGTATGATCAGGCTACCAGGTGGTCCGCCACGCTGTACCCACATATAAGACTGGCTTTGTGGTGTTTTACCCGGCTCCTTGAGTACCTGGCACCGGGTTTCATCCATTTGCAGCACATCATAGTCGAGCATTGTTTCTCGCAGCAAATTAATCAACGGTTGCACCAATATGCCTGCTTTAATCATCCACGTTGCCAGGGTCGAGCGCGTCAGCGGGATATCCAGGCGCTTAAACTCCGTTTCTTGTCGATATAACGGCATGCCGTTAATATATTTGTTGACGGCAACATGAGCCAGTGTTCCCGGGCTGGCAATGCTGCCGGGAATCGGTTGTTTTGGTAATGGAGCTGTCTTAATGCCGTTTTCGCAGTCCGGACAATGGTAGGTCTTGCGAATATTGCGTATCACCCGTACCGTTAGTGGCACCAGGTCAATCTGTTCACTGACTTTCTCGCCCATCTCGGCCAGTTCTCCCTGGCAGTGATCACAGTGGCAATCAGATTCTTCCAGTACATGAACCACATCAATGCGTGGATAGTGATCCGGTAATTTCTTACGCCCGCCTTTACGGCGCTTATAAGGCCCAACCGTGGTGGTTTCTTCCTCGCTGTCATCATCCTGCTCGTCACTCTCGTGATCGGCCAGTATCTCGGCCTCATTGAATAGCAGTGACAGTTGTTCAGTGTTGAACTTCTCGGAACGGGTGCCAAAGTGTTGATGCCTGGCCAGCTTAATGGCTTCGATCAGTTGATGGATATAATCTGACTGATGATCGAGTTTGGCCTGTTGCTGGAGGACCATTTCCTTGAGTTCATCAAGGTCGTTTGGCAGTGATTCAGCAGCGGATTTCATGGCTGTGATTTTACCATATGCCTCTACTCAAAGCCTTATAAATAAAGGGTTTGAGCCACATTTCCCTGCCTTTCAATCTTACAAAACGGTATGGTGCGGTAAACTGGCATGGCCCTGCAGCAGGGTCAAATCATAACCATCAAACAGCCAGTTGATTTGCTGTGCCGTCAGCTCAATACAGTCCAGCGGCAGCTTTAATGGCCATCGAAACCGCGCCTTGTCGATGCGCTTCATCCACAGGATAAAGCCATTGCCTTCCCAGCCCACCAGCTTGATGATGGTTCGGTTCGTATTACAGAACACGAACAAGGCTGAGGAGAAAGGATCCATCTCCATCTCACCTTCCACAATGGCGACCAGGCCATTGATAGACTTGCGCATATCGACCGCATGGCGATACAGATAAATCACCGAGTCATCACCCGGGCGAATCATCGTTTCAATCCGGCACTGGTGATGATCGAACGAATCGCTTTACCGTCCAATGCGCCGCTAAACTCAATATGGGTTCCGTTGGGCAGGACCAGCTTACAGGACTGACGAGATTCGCTCGGGGGTCGATGAACGGGCACGAAACCGGATGCGGGCGAGTAAAGCCCCAGCTTGATCAGTTTGGTCTTCCACTGGTACAGCGTCTTGACGGATAAATCATGCCTGGATGCGTAGTCGGTCAAAGATTCATCGCCTGTATCGGCCGCTTTAACGTGCTCCAGCCAATGTTGCTGC
>JAAEOZ010000193.1 GCA_024222685.1 Gammaproteobacteria bacterium
CGGAGAATATCGAACTGGTCAAATCACTCGGTGCCGACAGGGTCATCGATTATACCAGGACAGATTTCACCAAAGACGACCAACAATATAACCTGGTCTTCGACACTGTCGGTAAAAGTTCATTTTTCAAATGCCGAAGGCTCTTGCTACCCTGCGGGATTTATATTTCATCTGATCTCGGTTTCCTGGCGCAAAATCTCTACCTGCCACTGATCACACCGCTTTTAAAACCACTGCTGGGTGACAAAAAGACCATTTTCCCAATGCCAGTCAATATCATGGGTAGCTTGAAATTGGTCAGCAAACTTATGGAGCAGGGAAATTTCAAATCAGTGATCGACAGAACTTATCCCCTGGATGAAATTATTAGTGCATTTCAGTATGTTGAAAAAGGTCACAAGACTGGAAATGTCGTCGTAACTGTAGAATAACGCCCGTTTCATGTTGGCTTTGGGTATTGAAAATTCAACTATGACCGAGGGTTCAGAGCACTTAATTCCTATTCATGATTAAGATATGAATGCCTGCTTAAAATGAGAGGCGTGTTTACGCGCCGAGACATTTTGGTCATTCGGGTTAAAAACCCTTTATTTGTCATTAAGCACTCAACCAATCTGGATTTCTCCCGGCGGGATTTCCATTTTTTTGCTTTAGTCTGATATTAACAGATGAGTGAATTTTATCAGTTCCTGCTAATCAGCTATAAGCCTTACTCTGTTGCAGGTTGATCACCTGCCAGCTGCACAGAAAGCACAGACAACAGACAATACCCCAGAAAATAATAAAACCCCACGCCAAACTGCGCATTTAAAGTAAACAGTTCCTCGGTCTGACGTGTCGCATTTGCCGCAAGATAAGCGACGATTATTGCTACTACAAATACATCTGCCATTGACCATTTGCTGATCACTTTGATAATGGCATTCGACCTCGCAGCATATTTGGCCGATGCCATTTTAGCCATAAGCATTAGCAGGACTTTGACAAGTGGCACGACGATGCTGAATAAAGCGATTAAAAACCCGACCAGCCATTGTTCGGCTTCGAACAATTCATGCACCGTGCCGATAATACTTCGCGTCTTACTATAGGCAGGTATTTCACCACTTAGATCGAGCTGACTGACCAGTTGCTCGGTAAGGGAGGCCATAATACTGGGGACATTCGGGTCTTTGGAAAGGGTTTGCATGCCTATTTCTACCATCGCCTCCTTATCAACAGTCCCGCTTAAGCTGAGCATAGGCTGATATATTCCAGGAACCAGTAAGCCCAACGCTACTAGCATGACTAATATACTTAACTTGGATCGCATGGTTTCCAATTTCCCACCTGTAAAAAAATCATGTGAATTCTACAGGATTTATAACAAAGAAAAGTAACTGACCAATGGCGTTAATTATAAATGGCTTTAGTGTAAACCTGCATTTGTACTCTAACTGGAAAAGCCCCTGGTACAGGAATTTGAATTGCTTCTCAATTTTTTTGATAAATCTTCCAAAATTACTATCTGAGCCAGCATCAGCGAATAAGGATTTGAGTAATAGGCCACAGTTATTTTCTCAGGCGGAAATATTCTACAGGCAGAGTTGAACTATTTTCCAAAGCGAGGGGAACATTATGCTTTATCATCAAATTCTTTCGGAGCCAGCAAGTACGAGAAGGCTAAAAGCGAATTTAAGTCTGGCCATTGATGAAACTATGTTAACGAGGAAAATATCGGGCTTACAGGAACAGCTGACACGAACAAAAAATAGTCCCAATCAGCAAACGCGTGTAAGTTACATCAAACACGAAATTATTCGACTAAGAAACGAGCTTGACGAAAAACGCGAAACTGCAAGTTGCTACGAATAAACTCAGTCATAATTCAATTTCAAACTATGAACCAGATATCACTAAAGCATCAACGATCTGGCATCCTTTTTCAGAAACAATGATCGGATTCAAATCGATTTCCTGGATCGAGTCTGACAATTCAAAGGCCAGCCCTGAAAATCTGTGTATTAAATAAATCAAGGCCTGTTTATCGACAGGCGGTTGACCTCTAACTCCATCAAACAATTTCGATAACTTTAATTTCCTGACAAATATCTCTGCCTCATTCATATCCAGCGGAGCTATGGCATATGCTCTGTCCCCAATAAGCTCTATTAACACACCTCCGCTGGCAACAATGATCAATGGACCAAAATGTGGATCATTTTTCATGCCGACAGATACCTCGATGCCACCACTAATCATAGGCATAATCAAGACTCGATCACCCAGCTTTTGCTGTAGTTCAGAATAACTATTTTCGAGCTGGCTTTGATCTGATATCGAAACAATAACACCGCCGTAATCTGATTTATGATGAATCCCTGGTTCGGCAGTTTTCATTACAAGAGGATAACCAAGCTCATCTGCAGCGAGTACGACCTGCTCCAGATTTTCAGCAAGGCAATGCTGAACAACAGGCAATCCAAAATCGGACATCAGCTCCAGGGAAGTAACTTCACTCAGGCTATTTAATTGCTTTAACCCTGACTTCCACTTGTCTAACATTTTTTCTTCAAAGCTAGGTTTATATTGAAAGCGGCTACCAGTTTTCGGCTGATATTGAAACAAATGACGAATAGCACGCAATGCCACGTCAATACCGTTGATAACTGGTATTCCCTGTTGCGTTAGCTTCGCTGCAACTTCATGCAGGCTGGCAAATGTACAACTATTCAAAACAACAACTGGTTTATGGTTATATTTTGATAACTTTTCGACCACTTCAAACAGTTCCGGGTAGTGCGAAAAGCCATCACGAAATTCAAATTCAAAGGTTAACAGGCCGGTGTTGGGATCATCGAGTAGAGCTTTACCACACTCAAGATATGTTTCGGCTACATTGTTTGCCAGTGCTCCCATCGCATCCAGAGGGTTATCAGCTTCGAGGCCCGAGTCAAGAAATCGGCAAATGGATTGACAGCTGCGGTCATTAATTTCGGCAAAACGAACACCATAATCGTCAGCAAGGTCAATCATTTGCTCTCTTAATCCGCCAGAATCGAGTATGCTCGCCAAAGAGCCACTCACAATATGGCATCCAGAGGAAAAAAGAACTGCTGTGATAATCATTTCATCGATATCTCGACAAAGCGTCACACCATATCGTTCGCAAACCGCGACAAATGCATCGTGATTACCGACAATGGCTCCCGAGTGACTTAACGCGAGATTAGCACTTTTTTCGGTACGCGCCAGTTTGGTAATCAACACTGGAATTTTTTTGATTTGGGACTTTTTTAGTGCAGCTATGAATGCCGCCACATCACGTACCGCTTCGAGTATAACTGCTATCACCCGGGTCGACTCCTGCTCGAGCAGATAATCGATATAATCTGCGACAGTGGCATTGATCTCCTGAGCACTGGCTATCACATAGTTATAGCAAAACCGCTCATCGTTATTGGCAAGATAGGTAAATCCTGACCCGGAATGTGCAATCAGGCCGATATGACCTTTTGGTCGAGTCTCTGGAGGATGATCAAAACTGATAAAAACATCATCGTCATAGTTATAAAACCCCATCGAGTTACCACCACAAACTGGAATTCCCGCATCTTTCGCCTTCTGCCTCAGGCGCTCATTTAAACTAGGTGTAATATCATTCTCGAGGTAATTACTGGCGTAAATCACAATGCCACCGACACCGATTGAAATCGCCTGATCAAAACTACCCTCCAGAGCTCGTCCGCTTATAGCGAAAACAACAAGATCCGGTACAGCAGGTAAGGACTCCAGACTGGAGTAGCAGCATTGACCGTGCAATTCACTGTATTTCGGATTGACCGGATATACCATGCCTTTATAGCCTTTGAATGATCTGCAGATAAGTACTCGCAACAAGACTGCCAACACGTTCTGACGCACCAACCAGGGCAATAGACTTTGGTGACAATAACGGACTTAACCAGTGGCTCATAACAGGCAAATTAATGAGTGAAGGCAAATGGATTTTGCCATATATTGGTATCAATTCAATCGATTAATTCGACACTAATATGACTGACTCCGTACAGATAAAAACTTTTGACCGTGTCATGGAAATCACCATCAACCGTCCTCCTGCAAATGCGATTAACACCGAAGTATCTAATGCAATCTATGAAGCTTTATCTACACTACAAAATGATGATGAGTTACAGGTTGGTATTATCACCGGCGATGGTGATCGGATATTCAGTGCAGGATGGGATTTAAAGGAAATTGCTGAAATTGACAATAACGAAGATGCAGTTAACGCAGCCTTCGAGTGTCCGGGTGGATTTGCCGGTATCACCGAGTTCTGGGAATTGAATAAGCCAGTTATCTGTGCGGTTAACGGCGTGGCTGTCGGTGGCGGATTCGAAATAGCACTAGCTTGCGATCTGGTTATCGCTGCTGACCACGTCGAGTTTTTCCTGCCAGAAATGCAACGTGGATTTCTACCCGACGTCGGTGGCATCCAACACTTACCCAGGCGCCTGCCGTATAACGTTGCCATGGATCTACTCTACACCGGGCGACGCATGAACGCACAGGAAGCGCATCACTGGGGTTTTGTCAGTCGTCTCTGCGCGTTTGATGAATTGATGGAAACAGCTCGAGACATGGCTACAAATATTGCCAGCGGTGCACCGCTGGCCTTACAGGCACTTAAGGAAGTTGTTCCTGTCATACAGAATAGATCGGTTAGACAGGCTTTTGCTGCGACTAAACATGGTAATAATGAATTCCCGATTTATCAGAAAATGTTGATGTCGGAAGATTTTATGGAAGGACCACGAGCGTTTGCGGAAAAACGTGCGCCGATCTGGAAGGGTAAATAGCCAGTGGTTAAAAGTGATCCCTTTTATACCTCTTATGCCATTCTTTGCTGAACACCAGCTCACCAGATTCCCAGGCGAGCGACTCGGCATCGAGGTAGAAATAATCCCGATCACAGCTTACTTTGGTAAGCGTTTTAGTTTTAATATTCCAGTTCTTACGACTATATTCCCAGTCCCATTCATATTCTGCTGTAGCCGACAGAGGATCATCTTCCAAAATGCTATATCGCTGTAAATTAACAGAAGCCATTTCCATACCACTCTGGTCAAAACGAATTTTGCCATTATCCGCATAAATTTCGAGTTTCGACAGGCCTGTTTTGTCATCTTTGTTTAAACTTCTTTTCTGTTCTACTTCGCGAAGTTGTGTGATCGATATCGGCTCCCCAGTCTTTGTTGAACCAAATTCGGTTAATTTTGCATCGATAGCATCGACACTTCGCAGAGGCAGGTATAAACAACAGGCATTACTATCTATTGTTAATCGAGTTTTTTCAGGTGAAGGCCAGGCCATCGGCCAGTAACTTGTCGACAAAGATAAGCGCAGGCGGTGCCCTGCTGGCACAACATATCCCACATGATTGAGTTTTACACTGACTTCGTATTGTTTACCCGGTATTAGCGAAGATGGATTTAATTTGCTTTCACGTTGGCTCAGATTGAGAATACCTCGGCTAATCAGGGTACTCGAACCACCGGGCCATACATCACAAATTCTGGCAGCGACTAAAGCCTGCGGTCGGTCACAGCTAACTCTTATATCGACAACAGCATTACCCAGAATCTCAAGTTTACTATTAAGAGTTGGCGTATCAAATACAATCGAACCCTCATCTTCCAGCTGTTGATCATCGGGCAACTCATCACCCGGGCCAAACGAAAACCAGGGCATATACTCACCGCAGGCAAACCCCACTGTCTGCGGCGAAGATATTTCGATTTTTTGATCAGCGGTTTTTTCCAAAACCAAACCCAATTTGGACAAAAAGAACTTTTGATTGTTTACCTGTGATGAGGGCCAGTTTGCTTCTCCCACCCAGCGACCGGGTCTTGTCTCATAAAAGGAATGCGGTTTAACACTGGCCTGTATATAAACCTGGTAAGCCGCTTCATCCAAAATGCCGGTATCTTTGTCTTTCAGCCAGTGATCGAACCAGCGCGTCGCATCAGAAAGAAAATCAACAGTTGGACCGGGAATACCAAGATGCGGATAGCGATGACACCAGGCACCCTGTAACCCGCGTTTTGGTACCTTCAGATTTTCCAGAAGTCGCGGAACCGTATTCGGCCAGCAGTCCGCGTGGCCGCTGACAGCGTACACAGGAATTTTGATGGCATCATAGTCGTTGCCAACCGTATTGTTTAGCCAGTAACTATCCTCACGTTGATGCTCCAGCCAGAGTTCAAGATAGTGGGGTGCTTCATTTAATCGCTGCAGCCATATCTCCCGCCAGTTATCGCTAAGGTATGGATCAGGTGGGCGCGTATTATAACCAAACATAATCGCCGCCCAGCCGATGGTTTGACCAACCATGCAACCCATGTAATAACCGGCATCATCATAGTACCGAAATTCACTCGCACCCAGTGCAATAACTGTTTTCAACGCCTCTGGCTGCCGTTGCGCGAGTTGAAGCCCGGTAATGCCTCCCCAGGAAATGCCTAAGGTAGCGACTTTGCCATTACACCAGTTTTGTTGAGAAATCCACTCGATTACCGCTACACCATCGTCAACTTCCTGATCACTATATTCATCCACAAGCACACCGTCGGAACTACCCGAGCCACGCATATCCACACGAATACAGGCATAACCCTGAGTGGCGAAATGGGCGATGGTAGTGGAATCTCGTAAGGCGGAGTAGTCGTCTTTTCTATAGGGTATATATTCCAGAATTGCCGGTAAAGGCTCATCAATTTCAGGTAACCATAAGCGCCCACCGAGGCGGGCGCCATCGGGCATAGGAATCCACAGATGAGGCGTACAGCGAACTGACATCCGACTAGCCGGATAGTGAAGTGATTACGAACATACAGGCTCATGCCCTCCTTCGTGACTTACGAGGGAGGACATGATCGGCAACTTTCAATCAGGTCATCCACCAGCGTTCCAGGATCCGACGGCCATCGAATCCACGTACCCACGACACATTGCCGTGCGCGATCTTTTCGGTGCGGGCGTGAACCTCGTTTGCGAACATGGGCACTATGTGGCCACCCTCATCCCGCAATATTATCTGCATTTCGCGATACATGTCGGCCCGCCTGGTCTCGTCGAGTTCGGCCCGCGCGGATTTAAGAAGCTTGTCGAAACCCGGGTGATCCCATTGAGTGTCGTTCCAGGCCGCACCCGACGCGAAGCCTGTGGTGAACATGGTGTCTTCGGTGGAGTAACCACCCCAGTAACTGGCACACCAGGGCTTTTTCATCCA
>JAAEOZ010000194.1 GCA_024222685.1 Gammaproteobacteria bacterium
GGACTGTCCTCAATGACAAGACATTTCTTTACTTCGGTTATACCCATCGACTGCGCAGCATACAAATAAATATCTGGATGGGGTTTACCACGATTAACTTCGCTGGTACTGAATATATTGCCGTTAAAGTAATCGATTAAACCGGTTTTTCCTAAGGTCATCTGCATCTTTTCGTGGGAACCGCTGGAGGCTACACAATAAGGAATATCAAGTTGCCGTAAACTCTGTTCAATTCCTTTAACGGCGACGACCGACTCCTGTAATGCCTGATTAATATCCAGATCATATCTCTCGGCGAGCTCATCCGGTGGCACCTCACCAAGCAGATTTTCAATCACTGCCAGACACTGAGCCTGCGAATTACCAACGAAGTGATCGAACATCTGATCGAGGGTGAATTCGAGATTACAGACTTCTTTTAATACGCGTGCAAAAACTTCGTTTGCGATACGTTCACTATCGACCAGCACACCGTCGCAGTCGAAAATAATCAGATCAAAAATATTTTCTGGAGATTGTGTCACTTTAGTAATAAATGATTAATGCTCAATACCGTCACGATCATAAACCGACATTAGAGTTCCGACCATACTGGCAACCAGCTTTTTATGCTCTCCACTATGCGCATAAACTTCCCCA
>JAAEOZ010000195.1 GCA_024222685.1 Gammaproteobacteria bacterium
CAGTGTCCAGCAGGAGCTGACCTGGGGTAGATCAAGCCCCGGAATTGGCGGGCTGACTGGACGAGAACCGGTGGCGATGAGGAGCTTGTCATAACTGCGGCTACTACCATTAGCTAATGTAACCTGTTTTGTTGACGAATCAACCCTGTCGACTTTCTGCTGAACCAGTTCGATGTTTTGATGGCTATAGTGTTGGTTCGGATCGCATAAATAGCTCCCCGATTCATCGATATTGTTAATCAGGTATCGCCATGCGCGAGTAAGGCGGTTCGGGTTCGTCACCAATGATCGTAATAGTGGCATCTGGATCGACTTTTCGCAGGGTTTCTGCGGCAACTACGCCGGCTGGACCGGCACCAATGATGATATGTTGCATAGCTGAAGCGGTCTTTAAAATAGCGGTGCACCCTCTCTTTTCAGAGAGGGTGTCGCGGTTAAGTTATAACGACAGTCGTTGACGCGTTTCGTTGGTCGGTTCGCCCTGAGGCGACCAGCCGCGTATCTCGTAGTACTTCGGCAGCATTTCACCGAGCCGATTCACCTGACCGTCGGTCGGGCCACCTTTGATCGCTTCTTCAAGCAAGCGTTTGGGCAGTTTGTCGTCATCGGCGGTAAAGCCGGCGGCCTGGTTGAACAGGCGTTCCATATTCCATATTCGCTCGCCGACTTCGAGACAATTCTCAACACTCCAGTCACCTTCACAGGCGGCATCAATTTGTGGTGCAATATTATCCATACCCCAGGCGAATGTGGTGAAGATACACAGTCCGGCCGAGTCGACCAGCGCCGTGGCATCCTGGAAGGCCTTCACCAGTTCGGGTTTGCCTTCGGTATCGGTTTGTTCGGTCTTGACCGGGATACCGAGAATTTCCGATGCAACGGTGTAACCCCGCAAGTGACAGGCACCACGGTTGGAGGTTGCATAGTTCAAACCGATACCCTGGATGCCGCGTGGGTCGTAGGCCGGGAATTCCTGGCCTTTGACGGTCATCGATAGCTCGGGACGACCGTATTTTTCACACAGACGTTTCGAACCCATACCCAGCTCCTTTCCGAACCCTTCACCAGTCACCAGTAATTCGGTTACCGCTACAAATGCCTCGGCAGAACCAAACTTCAGTTCAATACCGCCGGTGTCTTTGGTAGTAATCACTCCGGCTTCAAACATTTCCATGGCTGCTGCCAGAGTCGAACCATAAGATATCGGATCAAAGCCATCTTCGTTGCAGAGAAAGTTGACGTAGGTTAAGGCATCAAGGTCATCCACGCCGGTGTCGGCGCCAAGTGCCCAGGCGGCTTCGTATTCAAGCCCGCCGGATGCACCGTGATATTGCGGTTTGTCTTTGACCGAGAAGTGGGCTTTATCAACGGTCGAGATTCTGCCGCAGGCGATGGTGCAACCGAAGCAGGCACCATTGGTGGTGAGGTTAGGTTTGCCGTCACTCGCTCTTGGTTCAGCCATCGCTTCGGCTGAGATATTTTCCGCACCAGCAAAACCAACATCACGCATGTTATGTGCTGGTAAACCGCCAACGCCATTGATAACGTTCATCAATACTTGCGTACCAAAAGCAGGCAGTCCCTGTCCGGTGACGGCGTTTTCGGCTAAAACTGCTTTTCCAGCATCTGTTGATTCAAAGAATGCGTCCGGGCTCTCTATGTTCCCAATGCCCTGGGTACCGCGTACCGCGACGGCTTTTAAATTCTTGGACGCCATCACGGTGCCAACACCTGAGCGCCCCGCAGCACGGTGTTTATCATTCATTACCGCCGCATAAAGACAGCCGGCTTCGGCTGTTCGACCGATACAGGCGATGCGCATTTGTGGGTCCTGGTAGGTGGCATGAAGTATATCGTCGGTCTCCCAGGCTGATTTACCCCAGATACCACTAGCGTCACAGAGCTCGGCTTTGTCATCCTGTATGACTAAATATACCGGTTTGTCCGACTTACCCTCGAATATAACCATATCCCAACCAGCAAATTTTAATTCCGCACCGAATAACCCGCCTGAGTTTGAACAGGCAATCGCACCAGTCAGCGGCCCCTTGGTAATCACTGAATAACGAGCCGAGGTGGAGGCCATGGTGCCGGTCAGCGGGCCGGTCGCCATAATCATTTTATTCTCAGGCCCGAGTGGATCACATTTGGGGTCGACTTCTTCGGTCAGGTATTTCGTTGCAAGGCCACGTTGACCGAGATATTTTGCGGCCCATTGCATGTTTAAGTCTTCAGGCGTACAGCTACCACTAGAGAGGTCAACTCTCAATATTTTTCTTGTCCAGGACATTTTTTATTCCTCCTCTATTATGCACTAACTTCGGCTGATGGCAGGCTCTTCGAGGCCGAGGCCATCATTTTGTTGTATCCAGTCCAGTCCGCATCGACATAGGTGATTGCATCGGTAGGACAGGCTGCGGCACATTGGGGGTCGCCGCCACACAGGTCACATTTGACAACCTTACCGGTCGCCTGTGAGTAATTCACAGTGCCGAAAGGACAGGCGATAGTGCAAACCTTACAGCCGACACATTTATCGTCGGAAATGACTTTCGCAGCTGTCATCATGTCAACGCTGATGGCATCGACCGGGCAGGCTCTCTGACACCATGCTTCTTTGCATTGTGTACAGGTATAAGGTGCAAAACGCCCCTCATGATGGAAGGTAAATACCTTGATATAGGATCGGGATGGGTTGAAAGTACCCGTGTGCTCATACGAACACGCCATCTCGCACTGTAAACAACCCGTGCATTTGCCGGGATCTATGTTTAGGGATTTCTGCATTATATCCTCCTGGTTTTTATAATTAGCGGACCCAATTAATAACAGACTGAACCTACTACTGGATTCAACTGAGCTTTGGGAAAATATCATAGTCCGTTGAGAATTAACTTGGCAACCCCCGCTTTAGTAGTAATTTTCTCATCCTTTTTTATAGCACCAAATCAGACCGAAGAAATATGTGCGGCATTTTCGGCCAGCAATATTGAAAGTAGATTGATGTAAGTATCAAAAGGAAGCGCATGGTTTTCGTGATGCCAGCAATATTGCAGATAGCCCGGAGCAGGAACTGACATTTTATCTATCGATTTTCAGCTAACAAATCCAGTCAATTTTGAGGCTGCGATACCAGCTTTGGCAGCCAGAGTTGCTTGCCATCAATTTCGTGCAGGTCGTGACTTTGAATCGGTCGTATTTGGTTATCTTCAGGCGGCACTGCGAGTAGGTCGAGATCGACTTCGTGAGCTTTGCCTTCAATTAAACCATCCCGCCAGCGTAGTTTGTAATAAAGACCATTCCATGGGTTGATACCATAGTCGGTTGGTTTGCGTCGAATGAACAATAAGTCATACTCCAGATCGACCAGATCTGCTTTGCTGATTTTCCGGTTAATCTGATACGGATAAGCTAAATGGCAAAGCATGTTGACTTTATCTGTTGTACATTTAAATGGCCGCATCGACAGAAAATAATCACCAAACCCAACTTCATTCATTTTCAATTGATAATCCCAGCCAGCTTCATTCGGTGTCAGCTGTAACAAAGCAACCGGTATAGTTTGATCACCATCACTGGATTGCAATTGAATCTCGTATTGTTGTGCAGCTGTTGTATTGCCGGTGCTGCAGGTCAGCGTCAACAATAGAATCAACAGAGTTTGGTAATATCTAATTTTCATTAAATAGCGTTTTTGAATTTTCAACTCCGCTGGAAAACTCCTAAAAGGCCCGTCCCTGGGCAACAAGTTACTGTTGTAACTTTTCGAGGAGATCTTTATACGATTGAACAGTATTAAGTTTTACTATTTGGGCAGCTTAAAAGTCCAGACAGTGCCACCCTGGTTAAACTTCTTAACCGTCTTGGCGACATCACCACCCCAGAGTGGTACTGCACCACCCCAGCCTGAGACAACAGTCAGGTATTGTTCTCCACCCTGTTCCCAGGTGATCGGTGAACTCACGATACCTGAACCAGTCTGAAAGCGATAAACAATCTCGCCACTCCTGGCATCAAATGCCATCAAATAACCTTCAGGATTACCTGTAAAAACCAGATTACCAGCGGTAGCCAAAACACCGCCCCACAATGGCGCAACATTCTTGTATTCCCACTTCACGTCACCGGTTTTGGGATCGACTGCCTTCAAAGATCCAATATGGTCGTCAAAGATTGGCCTAATAGTAAAGCCGGAGCCCAGGTATGCGGCACCTTTCTTATAACTTACAGGCTCATTCCAGATATCCATACCCCATTCATTAGAAGGCACATAAAACAAACCAGTGTCCTGACTGAAAGCCATTGGCATCCAGTTTTTACCGCCGAGAAAAGACGGTATAGAAAATACCGTACTACCCTTTTTACCATCAGCCGATTTGGCCGGATTGCCCGGACGCATAGCCTCATCGTAAATTGGCTTGCCATCCGCATCGAGACCGGTTGCCCAGTTAAGCTTTTTAACAAATGGAAAACCGCGGATAAACTTTCCATCCTGTCGATTCAGTACATAGAAAAACCCATTACGATCGGCCGTAGCCGCGGCCTTTACAGTCTTACCACCGTCTTTGTAGTCGAACGATATTACCTCGTTGACACCGTCAAAATCCCAGCCATCATGCGGTGTAGTTTGAAAGTGCCAGACAATTTTTCCGGTATCTGGATTGATCGCCAGTCTTGATGAGCTATAGAGGTTATCGCCGGGACGCAGATAGGAATTCCAGGGCGCAGGATTACCGGTACCAAAGAAAATCAGGTCGGTTTCCGGGTCATAGGTACCACCCAACCAGGTTGCGGCACCACCGTTCTTCCACATGTCACCGGGCCATGTTTTATTAGCTCCGCCTCCTGTAATCCCATTTTCCTTACCATTAAGAAAGCCCATATGACCTTCAACCGTAGGACGTAGCCATACCAATTCACCGGTTTTAGCATCCCTGGCTTCTACTTTGCCGACAATTCCGAATTCACCGCCTGATACGCCGGTTATAATCTTGCCTTTAACCACCAAAGGAGCAGCCGTATAGGAATAACCCGCCTGGTAATCACCCAGTTTTTTCTTCCAGCGCACCTTGCCAGTTTTCGCATCGAGCGCCACCAACTTGGCATCGAGGGTGCCGAAATAGACCATATCACCGTAAATCGCGGCACCACGATTAATGACATCACAGCAGGGCATAATACCATCGGGTAAACGTGCATCGTATTGCCAGATCTCTTCGCCCGAAGCAACGTCGATAGCATACATCCGTGAATAGGAAGAGGTCACATACATGACGCCATCGTGAACAATCGGCTGCGATTCCTGACCGCGCTGTTTTTCGCCACCAAATGAAAAGGCCCATACGGGTTGTATTTTCTTGACCGTTTTCGTATTAACACGAGACAAAGGACTATATCTTTGCCCTCGGGGTCCGAGACCGTTAGAGACGACGTCGCCGGTCGTAGCCTGGTCATTGATAATATCAGCGTCTGTGATCGCAGCCTGCGCGGTCAGTGTAGCCGCCCCCAGCAACGTCGAGGCGGAAAACGCGATACCGATGATACTTGCTGACACCGGTGGTAATCTTTTCATTGGAATTCTCCTATCGTTATAGTAGTTAGTTTGAAATGTAACACGACCGAGACCCTCCTCTCTATTGAAGTCTTATTGTTGTAAATCTCGCCAGGCCGAATAAATTCTGACAACATTCGAGGCCTTATAATCGCAGCTTGTAGTATGAAAGCAGTGTTGTCCAGAAACAATCACACCTCCGATTGAATTTATTAGTTACTTAGTAGTAGATCTGGTAGTAAGAAAAGCTTGGTAAATTAATTTAACTTAATTGTAACCCTATAGATTACTGGTAAGCGGCGGGTATTTCGTAACTCAAATTATATTGCTCGAAAATCTTTAGCATCTCGCCCCGTTTTACCAGATTAAGGACTATTTCTTCAACGCTATAGGCCAATTGTCGAAAATTATGCCTAACTGCCAAACCAATATCCCAGGCCTGATGGCTCATTTGTTCCAGACCGTCGTCGCTTAAATCCAGATCAGGTTGGCCCTTTAATCCCCACTCTACCTGGCTTCGTGTGCCTACTACTGCTGCAATTTCACCCTCCTTCAATTTTTCAGCCGCATCAAACAGATTAGCAAAGTGTTTTACCCTGTCTCGTAACCTGCCTGCAAATGCACCGACCAGGAAAAAATCAGGCAAGGTGTCAATTTCAACACCGATATTCAAATACTGGAAATTCGCCAAAGTGCGGATGTTGTTTGTCTGTTTCGGATCGCGCGCAATCCACCAGCGCTCCCGTTGATAAGGACCAAACATCACCACCATATCGTTTTTAACCGCACCATAACCATCGATCAATCGCGAAAACTCCGGGTCGTAAGGTACCCGCATCATTAGATCCGCAATATGCCGGCTAAGATAATGTCCTTTCCAGACTGCATTGCGTAAATCATCATCCAGTGTTTCGTCGGCATTGAACCAGAACCATCGTGGTTTTACTCCTAGCTCGGCCGCGATTAGTTTCCCCACTTCGATGTCGATACCACGGGGTTCACCCGAATCCAGATATGAATAAGGTGGAAAGTCATTGTAAACCGCAATCTCGATATAACCGGATTCAATGATTTCGTCATAAATTCTGGCCTCGACCAAAGATGACAACATCGCCAGTAGCAATGTTGTCAGCACCCCCCGGGGAATACGCCTCATTCTCTGGACTAACTATCAGGCATTCTGGTATCCAGATAAGCGCGAATCGACCACATCGCTTCCTGACTAAGAATGCCTTCAAATGGCGGCATAAGGACCCTTCCATCGATCACAGCACCGCCGCGAATACGCTGCATAAACCATTCATCAGATTCGGCAATCGAATCAAACTCGGTTTCATCGTTGAGCTTACGAAGATCCGGCGTTATTCCCCCGGAAATGGCTTCCAGTCCATGGCAACGAGCACAGTTCTGGTTATAGGCCGACGATCCCACTTTTATGGCTTCATCGTTACCACGGTAGGGATTTTCGGTTAACCACTCTTCCCCCAGGGGCTTAAGTGTACTAACGTCAACAGCCTGAGGCGTTACGTTACCGTGACTAAATGCGGAAGACCACATGACCAGCAACAATGGTATTAGCGTGTATTTTTTAAGATGTTGCGTTTTCATGGGAGACCTCAAAATAGCATATAATTAGTAATTACTGGAGATTGTGCATGTCAATCAAACAAGTTCAATGATGCTTTAGTCTTTGAATTTGAGCCAAAAGTATTAAATAACTAGTCTTAACGGAAAATGATTTAATCGGTAAACACCGCCTTTCAAAACAGGCGAAAACGAGGCGCCTGCTTGAAAATCTGTTCTTACGACTATAGTAGCAAGTTTTTAATCCCTAATACGAATTGCAGGTTTTCGACAAGTCTTTAATATCAATCATCACAAGAACAAATTTGACCCGTCACCTTAATTTGGGCTAGTACCCCGGGGTTCCTGATTCCAGTGTCTTTACCTAAATGATCATCAAATTACTCCAGCGGTTCCTTCATGGTTTTGCGCTGATAGCTTTAACCACATCAGCGCTCGCGCTCGATGTTCAGGTTTTATATCTACAGAAAAAAATAGAAAACCCACCCGTACTATCGAATATCCTGCCCGAACCACAGGATAGCGGTAAGCGGGGCGCCGAACTCGCAATTATCGATAACAACACAACCGGTCGATTCCTGAAGCAAAACTTTGAATTATCATTTTTTGAATCAACAAATGACGCCGCATTAGTCGATTATGCTAAAAACTGGATCAGGCAGGGCAATTTCCTGATGTTGCTGGATCTACCCGCTGAGACACTGTTAAAACTGGCACTGAGTCCCGGCATTGCCGGGGAAGCTATCCTGTTCAATATTTCGGCGCCGGACGATCAACTGCGTCGCGACCAATGTCTTAGTGGTTTGCTACACACAATCCCCAGCCGAGCGATGTTAAGCGATGCGTTAATGCAATTTCTGGTACGCAAGCGATGGCAGAACTGGTTCCTCATTCAGGCCAGCAAGCCCGAAGACGCGGCCTTTGCGACTTCGATGAAACGCGCCTCGAAGCGCTATGGTGGAAAATTAATTGCTGAAAAAAGCTGGACCTTTGATACCGACCAACGCCGCAGCGCTCAACTCGAAATCCCGGGTTTCAGCCAGGTCGATGACTACGACATCGCAATAATCGCGGATGAAGCCGGTGATATTGGCGAGTATATACTGTTCAATACCTGGTTACCTCGTCCGGTCGGTGGTACTCAGGGTTTAAAGCCGCTGGCCTGGCACCGGGTGGTTGAACAATGGGGTGCCGCGCAATTGCAGAATCGCTTTACCGAACTCAGCGGTCGCTGGATGAATAGCAAGGACTATGCTGCCTGGCTGGCCCTGCGTAGTATCGGTGAAGCCATTACGCGCAGTAAAAGCCCTACTGCCTCACAACTCTACGCTTATTTACTCAGCGACAAATTCAAACTGGCTGGCTTTAAAGGTCGGAAATTGAGCTTTCGCGACTGGAATGGTCAAATGCGTCAACCGATACCTTTAGTGCATCCCCGCGCACTGGTTAGCGTTTCCCCTCAGGAAGGATTTCTTCACCCTTTTTCCGAACTCGACACCCTGGGGTTCGATCGGCCTGAAGTTAACTGCCAATATAAAACCCGATTCCCGGAGAATTCATGACACAACTATTAACATCGATTTCCGGTCTGTTGCTTCTATTGTTCAATAACGCAGTTTTGGCATCGACTCTCTATGTATCCAATGAAAAGGACAACAACCTTTCAGTTATTGACCTGGATTCGCTAGAGGTCCTGGAAACCATCGAAGTGGGTAAACGTCCCCGGGGTATCACCTTCAGCAAGGATTTTACAAAGCTTTACATCTGTGCGAGCGATTCCGACAGCGTACAGGTACTCGACGTTGCCAGTCACAAGATTATCGCAAATTTACCGTCGGGAGAAGACCCGGAGCAATTTGCCTTACACCCCAATGATCGTCATCTCTATATCTCCAATGAAGAAGATGCCATCGTCACAATAGTCGATACCGAAACCCGATCTGTGATTGGTCAAATTGACGTCGGCGTGGAACCCGAGGGTATGGCGGTAAGTCCCGATGGGCGCTGGGCGATCAATACTTCTGAGACCACCAACATGCTGCACTGGATTGATACCAGCACCTATCAGCTGGTTGACAATACGTTGGTCGACCAAAGACCCCGGCATGTCGAATTTAGCGATGATGGATCGACTCTGTGGGCTTCTTCAGAAATCGGCGGCACTGTCACAATTGTCGATGTAGCTAGCCGCCAGATATTGCATAAACTTGAATTTAAAATCCCTGGCGTTAATCAGGACAAAATCCAGCCTGTGGGCATTAAGTTAACCTCCGATGGTAGTCTGGCATTTGTTGCCCTTGGGCCAGCCAATCATGTTGCTGTTATCGACACCCAGGCGCTAAAAGTGATTAAGTACCTTCTGGTGGGAAGACGGGTCTGGCACCTGGAATTAGACGACGGTGACCGGTATTTATATACCTCTAATGGTGTCAGCGGCGATGTGTCCGTAATCGATGTCAAAGACCTGAAAGTGCTTAAATCGATAAAAGTGGGTCGGTATCCCTGGGGGCTGGCAATTCGTCCCTGATGAATACCATCCCATTACAGGTCGACGGCTTGAATTATTGTTACGGTGCATTAAAGGCACTGGACGGTGTTAGTTTTTCAATTGCACCAGCAACCTGCGTCGGGCTGCTCGGAGCAAATGGTAGCGGTAAAACAACCATATTTGGATTACTGACCCGTTTACTGTCACCAAAGACAGGCAGTGTTAAAATATTTGGTCAAAATTTAAGTCAAAATCCAGGACCGGCACTACAAAATATGGGCGTAGTATTTCAACAAAGCTCGCTCGATCTCGACTTAAGCGTTGTACAGAACCTGGGCTACCACGCTGCGCTACAGGGCATGGATAGACGAATCGCGCATCGTCGAATTGCAGAAGAACTGTCCCGCTTTAAACTGGAAAACCGTGCAAACGACAAGGTACGGCAACTCAACCAGGGGCATCGTAGACGGGTTGAAATCGCAAGGGCATTACTCCACAAGCCCAAATTATTGTTACTCGACGAGGCAACCGTCGGCCTCGATTTTGAGACCCGCCAGATGATAAACGCGCATATTCGGGATTTATGTGTAACCGAAGGTATTTCGGTGTTGTGGGCTACGCATCTGGTCGAAGATATCGAATTTGATGACAATATTATATTGCTGCAAGGCGGTCAGGTGATGGCGCAGGGTGTCTCTCGTTCATTGCTGGAGAATAATCAGGAAACGAGCCTGCACGCCCTGCTACAACACTTGAGTGCGGATGGGTCATGAGTCCGAGCGCCTATTTCAATTGCTTCAGGGGAATACTCTATCGTGAGCTATATCGCTTTGTGCAACAGCGCTCGCGCTTTGTCAGCGCACTGGTTCGACCCCTGTTATGGCTGGTAGTGTTTTGCAACAGGTTTTCGCGCGGCACTCGGTATTTCTATTATCCCGCCTTACCAGACATATATCACCTACGAGGTTTACATTACTCCCGGGCTGGTCGGCATTATCCTGCTGTTTAACGGTATGCAGAGTTCCCTCTCGATGGTGGTCGACCGCGAAATGGGCAGCATGCGCGTATTGCTGACCAGCCCGATGCCACGTGCTTATCTGCTGGTATGTAAACTAATTTCAATTGCGTTGATTTCGGCGCTTCAGGCTTACGTTTTTTTGGCTATCGCCTATTTTTTCGGGGTAGAGCCACCCATCATCGGTTACATTTATTTGCTACCGGCACTAATAGTTGCCGGTTTAATGCTGGCTTCATTAGGATTGTTTATATCTTCTCTGGTCGAACAACTGGAAAATTTTGCCGGAATTATGAATTTCGTCATATTTCCAATGTTTTTCCTGTCCTCCGCACTTTATCCATTATGGAAAATGCGCGAGGCCAATGAATGGCTTTACCAGATCTGTCTATTCAATCCTTTTACTTACGCAGTTGAACTGCTTCGTTTTGCGTTATATGCGACGACAAATAGCAAGGCCCTGATAGTCGTTGTCATCACGACGTTTGTATTCGTCGCCGCAGCAATAGCAGGATACAATCCCAGGTCTGGATTGTTAGGAAGGAAAACGAAAAGTGATTGAGCCTGACTAATGTCCGAAATTAATTCCTTTAAAGGGGTGTGCAAGCGATATGTATAAAATTTTAATAGCGGACGATCATCCATTATTCAGGGATGCGATAAAATCCGTGATAGATGAAAAGTTCCCCGGTAGTACCATTCTGGAGACCTCAAACTTCAACGATTCGATTCAGCTAGCTGAAGAGAATCCGGACATCGATCTGGTACTGCTCGATTTAAATATGCCCGGAATGGAAGGCTTAACCGGCATTGTCAGAATGCGTAACAATCATCCGGAAATTCCACTCGGCATTATTTCGGCGGAAGAAGATAAGAGTGTTGTATTGCAGACTGTTGGTTACGGTGCGGTTGGATTTATCACCAAGTCGACACCACGCGAGAATATTGCCATGGCGATTTCTCAGATCCTCGACGGCCAGGTCTACCTGCCTGCTGATATTATTCGCAGCAGTTCGGCTCAACAATCCGGATCCGCCCACAAGAGTGATGAGGATGCCCTGAAAAACATCGCCTACCTGACACGAAAACAATTGCAGGTCTTTGAGCGCCTGGCTAAAGGAAAATCGAACAAACAAATTGCCTATGAAATGAACATTGCCGAAACCACCGTGAAGGCGCACGTTTCGGCGATTTTGCATAAGCTCAATGTAAAAAATCGAATTCAGGCAGTGCTCTGTGCTTCAAATATCGATTTTGACCAGTATCTTCATCACCATCGCTAGCACCGGCTAATCACGCCGTAACAGGTGATTCATAGCCAACTTAAGCTTTAGTGGCTTAACCGGCTTATTGATTATGTGATAACCCGATTCACGAACCTGTTGTCGAAGCTCACTGGTATAATTCGCGGTAATCATCAATATCGGGACTTTTACAGATGCGCCATGATTGTATTGATTGATTACATCCAGACCAGTTAAATCGTTACCGAGATGGTAATCGGCAATAATCAGATCTGGCTCAGGATCGGTCCCCCTTGTTAACAAAGAATCGATTTGCTGATTGGTATGAATCGAATGGACAGAACAGCCCCAGCCACTCAGCAGAATTTCCATGGCTTCACAAATACTTTCATCGTTGTCGATGACTATAACGTGGGTAGGTGCCATCACCTGAAATACTGCGGCGCTATTCTCTTTAGCGTCATTTTTATTATCGATTCCAGGTTGCTGTATCGCATAGGGTACCAAAACTGAAAAGCAGGATCCTTTACCTGGTATCGATTTAATATCAATAGGGTGATCAAGAATTCGGGAAATCTTATCGACGATTGCAAGACCTAGTCCCAAACCTTTATCGTCATTAATGTTGGCCGATTTACCGCGTTGAAACTCGTGAAAAATTTCCCGCCTCTCACTCTTTGCTATACCCGGGCCGGTATCTAAAACCTGTATTTCTAGCCCGGTTTTTCGGCGACGGCATCCGAGTAGTACTTTACCTTGCTCGGTATAACGCAAGGCATTGCTTAGAAAATTACGCAGTATGCGTGCTAACAACTGACTATCCGTTTCAACAAACAACGTCGACGCAACGTAGCGCATGTCCAGGGTCGTATCATCTGTTTGCTGATTGAACTCTTTGGCCAGGTTGTCGAGTAGTTCACTCACATTGAAACTACCCATCTCAGCTTCTACAACACCTGCATCAAGTTTTGATATGTCAACCAGAGCACTTATTAACGATTCAATATTCTCCAGTGAATAACTCAATGACTGCACCAGGCCGCGCGTATCTTCGGGTAAATTTTTTTCCAGCAGCGCTGAGGCAAATAGGCTTGCCGCATTCATCGGCTGTAGTAAGTCATGGCTGGTCGCTGCGAGAAATTTGATCTTGCTAATATTGGCTTCTTCGGCTTCACTCTTAGCCTCTATTAACCTGGATTCGATCTGGCGACGTTCTCGAATTTCATCCCGCAATTGATTGTTAATATCGGTAATCTGCCTGGTCCGTTGATAGACTCGATCTTCC
This sequence comes from Gammaproteobacteria bacterium, assembly GCA_024222685.1. GTDB lineage: Bacteria > Pseudomonadota > Gammaproteobacteria. The sequence goes on from JAAEOZ010000195.1 coordinate 13,168, forward strand.
AGGTTTTGATAGGCAGATTTGAGCGCCCGTTCGGTACGTCGTTGCTGGGTTACATTTTGCTCCAGCGCAAAAAAACCAACCACTTCATCATCATGCCCGTAGTGAGGAACATAAATTTTCTGCGAAATCAGATTCTTCTGACTTGGGCTGCTATCTTCAATTTCAAATTCGACGGTTTCGCCAGTTAACGCCTGATTCACATACTCTCGATGTTGCGCAAACATTTCATCGCCCATTACCACCGACATCGATTTGCCTTCTATCTGTTCTCGTGAACGATCGAACCATCGCGCGAACTGTAGATTGGCAAATTCGTAATCCAGGTCACTATTAATATAAGAGATCCCGGCAGGCACCGTATCCGTGATCAATCGCATCCTTTTCTCGCTTTCGATTAAGGCTTCTTTCTGTCGACTACGATCGGTAATATCAGTATAGGTATTAACAAATCCACCACCGGGAATCAGGTGTCTTTTAATAACTATTACGTCACCGTTGTCCAGTGTCTTTTCATGTTCGAGCATCGATTGTTGGCGACCCTGGGGCGCGTTGATCGGTAATAGTTCTGCGCCAGCATAAACTTCGCTTGCCAACATCAGTTGATTAAAATCAATACCACTTTTAACCGATTCTGCTGGCAATTTGGAAATTTCGAGGAAACGCTGATTCCACACCAGCAGCTCACAGTCTGCGTCGACCAAAGCAACACCCTGAGACATGTTATTGATAGTCGATTCGAGCACTCTTGCCTGTTCTTCGAGCGCTTTTTCGCGTTCTACTGCTTCACTATTTTTTAGCGCGGTTATATCGGTAAATATGAGCACCAGACCACCATCAGCAGTATGGCGCTCAGAGGTTTGAATCCAGCGATTATCCGGTAATAAAAATACACCATTACCGAAGGAGTGATCTGCCCACATAGCTTTGCCGTCATAACCCACCTCTGCCTTAAATACGCCCTTACTAAAGGTGTAATTAACAATATCGCTCAAACTGGTCTTACCCAGTTCAAAGCGAGCATCGGTATGCGACCAAAGTTCATAAAAACGGCTGTTAGCGAGTACCATTTGACGACGATCATCGAATAAGACAAGCGCATCGAAAATACTTTCAACCGCATCCGCGAGCCGTTGACGAGACTGCTCAGATTCTTCCTGGGCTTTCGAAATTTCTAAATTAGCGGCCTGTAAACGACCCAGCGTCTGGTTTAATTTCAGAGTTCGTTCTCTAACTCGATCTGCCAGCAGTGCCGCGTTTTCAAAAGACTGGTAGGCATCGCTATGATTGCCCCATCCCAGTTCAACACGACGCATTAAGACCTGATTGATTTTTATGAGTTTTTCATTTTCTCTGATTGCCGTGTCGCGTTGCGTCATTAAATCTTCTTTGCTAGAAAACTCTTCTTTAGCGACATTTATCGATTGTCGGTTCTCGCGCATAAATCACCAACAGATGGCTAACATACTCACTAAATGCCTATTCTTCCGAACATTGGCCAAGTGCGACACCAGTAAAGGTATGGTTGATGTGAAGTTCATTGTGTTGCTCTCCGTAGGTACTGAATCCTATGACGTTATGTTCCTTATACAGGGTTGAAATTGGTTCGAGTAGATCGTAATCCTCCATTTCTATACGTCGGTGTATACAGTCATAGCCTATAACCAGTTGAGGCTTGCCGATAGCTTCTGAAATAGCATTCAAGGTATTATGAGTATGGCTAACCAAACCCGTCGAATACATTTTTGTCAGTACAATGCCCTGATCGATCGCACAAAAAAAAGTTAAACTGAGATCGTCGTTAAGCTGTTGTATCGAGCGGATGTAAATTTGATCTCCAAACTGGACCGCTAGCGGGTATAAAGCAAATACACGCGGCTTTAATTGATCGAGCGACAGGCCCGTCACGCGACAATATTCAACTGCAGCCGGTTCGGCGTTGAATTCATGTACGATTCTTTTAAACGGGTCTGCGCTGGTTACAACGAGTTTTTCCTGATCGAGTGCCAGGTGGTGATCACTAAAAATTCTGAACGGGCAATGGGTATTGACCAGCATAATTACCGCAGCATCACTGTGGAAACCATTCTGATAATAAACCTGAGTATCCCTGAAATGCAGGTTATCTCCAGCCGAACCACCGACCAGAGGAATGCCATCTAAAGTCGTGCTGAGTGCATTTAGTACCATTTCCTCGCGTATCGACATGCCGTCGAGTAAGGAAAGCGCGAAACTATTCTGGGGCAGGGGTGCAATGGCGCGTTGCTCCAGAGAACCCAGCATATCTTTAACCACTGCCTGCGCACTCTCGGCGGAAAATTTGTACAAATTCCTGATTAACCGAGTTTCTATTTTGAAGTGCTTATCGGGCAGGCTAAAACCAGTAATCGAATTTTGTACATATCCGGCTGGAGAAATTTCTCCCGCTGTCGTACAGCCGATGATTGGAATATCACCAAATAGCTCCGAAAGCGCTGATGACAGGGCACTTAAATCGTATTCGACCGAGCAGAAAAATATAACTGCAGCCGCGCCAGTATCGTTAAGCCCTTCGAAAAGCTCCTTTGCAGCCTGCGCCGAATCCCGGCTAACCGAATAAGCTTTTTTTATAAGTTCCTGCTCGATAATCGGTTGTTTTAATAGTTGCATTCAGCTTACCCCCTAACGTCGCCTATGCAGGACTATTGACTATGCTACTTTAGAAACTAATCTGCAAGTTTCGGACAAACTAGGCAGACCGTCCCCGCAGTGTTGTCGGAACTCCTTGTAGCACCAACCCCGATAATAACTGAGGATTCATTTTAAGTAGTTCAAGCCTGCTCAATTCAACTGCTTCTCCCTCCGGCACTCTCGGACGTGGAATATCGACCTGGTGATCCAGCACGACCCGTCCAGGTCGACTGGAAAGAAACAGCACTCTGTCGGCCAGATACAGAGCTTCGCGTAAATCATGAGTTACAAATAAAACGGTAGCTGAGCGACGAGCACAGACTTCCATTAACAGACTGCGTAAACGGTTTGCAACCGGCGTATCAAGCGATAAAAAAGGTTCGTCCAACAGCAACAGGGGGGGTTCTGTGATAATTGCCCGAGCAAGCGCCACGCGACGTCGCATACCACCGGAAAGCTGCGCCGGATAGGCATCGGCAAACTCTTTCAAGCCGATTTCACTTAATAGTTCATCCACTTTTACGTCAGATTGAGAATTCATCTGCACGAGCGCGACATTTTCACGTACTGTTAACCAGGGCATCAGTCGGGACGATTGAAACATGTAGCCCGGCGGTGGACCCAGCTCAGGTGCTTTACCATCGATGAGGACGGAACCTTCGAAGTTTTCGTCCAGGCCGCTAATGATATTCAGTAAAGTCGTTTTTCCACATCCAGAAGGGCCAAGCAGGCAACAAAATTCACCCGATTCAACGACAAAATGGATATCGCTTAAAATCTGTAAAGCCGATTGACCGTATTCCTGCTGACAGGATTTTGAGACACTATCGATTCGAATCATGTTCAGCTACGCCATTCCATCAAACGCCGGTCAAGCGGGGCGATTAGTAGATATTCAATCGCCATCACTATTGCTATAAAGGCCAGACTATAGGCCAGGATACTGGTAATGTCGAAAAACTGGAAAAATATGCCCAATTTAAAACCCACCCCGTTACTGCGGCCCAGTAATTCGACAACCAGAACTATTTTCCACACAAGAGCCAGACCAGAGCGTGCGGAAGCCAGTAGATAAGGATATAGCTGTGGCAAATAAACCTTAAATATATTGCTGCACCAATCGAGCCTGAATGCCTTCGAAACCTGTAAAAGATCCTGGTTAACAGCTCTGGCCCCCTCTCGCATATTGACTACAACAATCGGAAACTTGTTAATTGAAACCGCAAGGATTGCAGCAAACTCACCCAGTCCGAACCACAGGTAACATAATATGATAGTTACCAGCGCAGGCAGGTTTAGTGCCAGTATAAGCACACCGTCAAGAGCGGCGTCCCAATTTTTATTTCTTCCCATGACAACACCAAGTGCAACACCAAGTGCCATCGCGAGTATAAAACTAACCACTACCCGAAACAGTGTCACGATCAGGTCGGATAATAATTCACCTTCCCGTATATGGCTCAACAGATTTTGGAGTACCTGGAATGGCCCAGGTAAAATTTCACTCTCGGTAAAAAATGCTGCAATCTGCCATATTATGATAAAAATAAACAGTGCGAACACGCGTATCCAGCGTGGCGGCCAATCCTGGATATTCAGTGTCACTAAACCGCCCCGGCTAATATCGAAAACCCGACCAGAATGTCCCGGGAGCGAGTGTATTGCTGTCACCTATCAGGTCACGACCTCCATATTTTGCCAGCGTGGCGAACAACTGAGTGGCAGCATCTATGTCATCATTATTGAAACTGGTCGGAATTCCGGCACGATAAGCATCGCGTATCGCTACCAGTATTTCGTCGTTATCGACTTTGGTCAAGGGGCGTAAACGATTCCACTCCCCGTCGGAACTAGCCATAATTTCCTTTGCCTGTCGCAACGATTGCAGAAAACCCTTAATCGTCGATGCATTAGAAGCTGCCCACTTTTCACTAAAAACCCAACCAATTAATGGTGGTTTGCGTTTAACGCCGAGTACTGGAAGCATATCATCAACACTGACAAGTTCGGTCATGCCCGCAACTTCCAAACGTGCCGTATAATGCCAGAAATTCAATACCGCAGGAATATCGCCCTTGAGCATAAACTGATTCAATAGCGGTGGTGCAGCAAATGTGGGTTCGACCATTTCTTTGGGGTCTGTGCCAATCGTCTTTTTTGTGAACGCACGCAACATTAGCCAACTCTTATCCACCGGTCCACCGGCAATACCCAATTTATGTCCACGCAAGTCGGCCAGGGTCTTAATCCCCGAATCCGGGTGAACCATCAGCCCACCAACCGCAACCGAATGAGGCACGAAGCTATAATCTGAACCAGTACTTCTCTGCCTTGAGACCCATAACCAGTCGGTGACGATAGCATCGACACTACCACCCTGCAATGCGATGGCGGTGGCATTCTTACCTGCCAGTTTAGTAACCAGTATTTCAACACCATGCTTTTTATCCAGGCCATGATATTTAACCGTATCAAGCTCCCAGTTAACGGTACCAAAGGCGAGAACGCCGACGCGAATTTGCGTGATATCGGCCTGTGCTAGTCGAGTAACCATCAGCAGGAAGGCAAAAACGAGCAGGGCTTTTTTAGGATTACGTTTGTGAGAAACAACCATTTTCGCTACTCCTTCGGTCAGCTCGCTACAAAACCAGTTGTTTAGGGATCTACCTAACCAGCAAGTTCTACCAGCTTCGGGGAATTTTTCCTGTTACGCAAAAGCACAGGTTCCAGATCAACGTCAGGTTCTACACGATTACTGACAAGCTCTTCAATTTTACCGTGATGTGGAGATTTCGAACACACTGGATCGGTTTGCCGGGCATCACCGGCATTCATCGTTACCTGGTAAGGATGGTAAATATGACAATAACGACCCTTGTCTCGCAGGCGTTTCTCGAAATCACTCCGACTCCATGCAAACCGCGAAGAATTGGTCATACGGCCCTGGAGAGGTGGCTGTGTTGAGTCTCGAGCGAAATCTCCATTCCATCGTAAGCAACTTCGATACTTTCGTCGCGTAAAATATCACGCTGTGGTGAATTCTCGACCAGGATTGGATTGGTATTATTAATGTGAATTAAGATTTTGCGCGTTTTCTGAAACCGGCGTAAGTAGGTGATCATGCCACTATCACCCGATTGAGGTAAATGGCCCATTTCATGCGCCAGAACTGTGCCGACACCAGCATCGATCATTTCATCTTCACGCCAGAAAGTCCCGTCTACCAGCACGCAATCCGAGTCTGTAAAGTATTTATCCAGGTGCTGCTCAAGCACCCCGAGTCCCGGCGCATAGAACAGGCTGGTACCCAGTTCCAGATCTTCGATATACAGGCCGATATTGTCACCGGGATGTGGGTCATGTCGATGCGGCGAATATGGTGGCGCCTTGCCACACAGTACAACCGGGGTAAACCGCAATCTATCGACCCCTTCAATTTCAAATGGCTGAGTATCGAGTTCTATCTGATGCCATCGCATACCGCCATTCCAGTGTTCGAGCATCGATAAGATCGGGAAGCCGGTGCTTAAGTCCTGATACACAACCTCAGTGCTATACACATCGATTGGGCAACCCTCGCGAAGGGTGAGTAGCCCGCTACTGTGATCAATCTGGCTATCGACCAGTATGACAGCGGCGACACCTGTATCTCTGAGACCTTTTTTGGGCTGGATGCAAGGAAACTGCTCAAACTGGGTGCGAATATCGGGAGATGCGTTCAACAGAACCCATTTTTCGTTGTCAACACTGACTGCGATAGACGACTGAGTACGACGTGAAGCGTTGATTTTACCGCTACGAATACCATAGCAATTACTGCAATTACAATTCCATTGCGGGAACCCACCGCCAGCTGCTGAACCGAGCACATGAATTTTCATACTTGAGATACCACAAAAAGCCCGGGCAGGAATTGCCCAGATTGGATTTCACTTAACGGTAGTGAACATACAGATTTAGTTCAAACCCTAAACAGATATCTGTATAGGCTGGTTTAGTCCACATAATTTCACCTCTGTTGATTGACGATCCACCCTTTGCCAAAGAATTCACATCCATACCCGAATTTACCGGAGTCGCAACTATGATAAACAAAACGCGACGATTTAATATTGTACTTTGGGATAGACAGATTGAATAATCAGTAGCATACCGAAAGTTAAAAATGGCCTTCGGCGATGCTACAAATGGCGTAAGGTAGCGGTTTAGTTAATTAACAGGTCTGATTTTTAAGTACTAAAGAAGTAGATTTTATAAGACTTATTCAGCATTGCCAAACTCGGGCTAATCACTAAGATGTCTTTCTGATGATCAGCTACCTATTGACACTTTCGGCAAATTCCACCTACAGGAGCCTCTTCAGTTTCGTTTTCATATTTCTATCGGTAATGCTAATTCCGACCGCAATCCAGGCGCAAACTCTTTCGGCGAATAGCCCGGTAACGGAACAGGATGTACTCGAGCTTTTCCCAAAAGCCACTGTAATCGGCGAAAAGCAGACTTCACCCCCGATATGGCCAATCTACCAGTTACAGGAACTTATTGGTTACGTATTCGAATCGCGGGATTTATCAAGCCTGACTGGTTTCTCTGGTAATCCAATCGACCTTTTAATCGGCATCGATGCGCAAGGTCGGTTCACTGGAGTCAAAATCATGGCACACCACGAACCGATATTTCTACATGGCCTGGGTATGGAACCCTTGCTCGGCTTTGTTGACCAATACCGTGGTAATCGGATTAATGACCGAATAATTTTGAAGAAACCTGAAACCCAGACCCAAAAGGCCGGCAAAGGCACCGTTTATTTTGACTCGGTTACCAAAGCTACCGTGTCTATCATCGTCGTTAATGACACGATAATGTCTTCCGCGCTTAAAGTCGCCAGACAAACTCTCGAAGAATTTGCGCAACAGGCGCCGGCGAGGGTCAAAAATGAAATATTCGAGTCCAGAAGCTGGGACGAACTATTACAAACAGGACTGGTTGAGCACTGGCAACTAAGCCGTGAAACCGTCGAGCAGGGACTTGGCAGCAGCCTCAGTGATTACCCGGAAACAGAATGGTCAGAAACACCCGAAGAAGAAATAATCGATCTTTATTTCGCCTACCTGAATGCCCCGATAGTCGGCAAAAATTTACTTGGCAATGCCGAGTTTTTACGTTTACAGAACAAACTAAAAAAGGATGAGTCGGCGATTTTAGTCATGTCGAAGGGCTTTTATGAATATATCGATCCAAACTTCAAACCGGGCACCATTCCCGAAAGATTTAACCTGGTTCAAAATGGACTACCGATCCCAGTTCGCGATCTTAATTTTTATAACTACGACGCCGTGAAGCTCATCACTGGCGCGCCAGTTTTTGAAAATACGAGGATTTTTCGAATTCGCCCGCAAACCGGTTTCGATCCCAGCGCAACAATGGACCTGCAGTTTAATTTTGATATAAAAAAGAATCACTTAATCATCGATCGGGCCGCGTTTACCCAAACGCATCAGTTGCCGGAACGTTTATTTGAACGCCAGGCAGCGCAGGTCGAAGTTGCGCGCCAGGCCACCTGGGTGACGATCTGGCTTAGCCGTATACCCGAAGTTGTCATCCTCACAATTGCCTTAATCCTGTTAACTTATATCTTTGTAAAACAGCAAACCCTGATGACGACCATAAGCCACTTCACTTTCATCCGATGGCCTTTTCTTTTCTTCACCTTGTTCTATGTTGGCTTTTATGCCCAGGGTCAGCTCTCGGTGGTAAACATTTTCACCCTCTTTCTCGAGTTACTTCGGGGTTTCGATATCGGCGTATTCCTACTCGACCCTGTTATTTTCATCTTATGGATTCATACCGTTATCTCTTTGATTCTCTGGGGCCGAGGCGTGTTTTGTGGCTGGCTTTGTCCGTTTGGCGCCCTCCAGGAAATGGTTACCTGGCTTGCCAGCAAATTAAAGATTAAACAATGGCGGTACTCAAAGCTTACACATCGGCGGCTCTTAAAAATGAAGTATGTCATTCTCTTTGCGTTAACCGGACTATCATTTTATTCGCTCGAGCAGGCCATGACTCTTTCTGAGGTAGAGCCTTTTAAAACAGCCATTACCCTGGTTTTCATTCGATCCTATCCGTTTGTTCTATATGCCGTACTCCTACTTGGAATCGGCCTTTATATCAGCAAATTCTATTGTCGTTACGCCTGTCCATTGGGCGCGGGACTTGCCTTACTGGGGAAATTCCATATTTTCGAAAAGCTACGTCGCCGTAGTGAATGTGGCTCGAAATGCCAGATGTGTCGAAATCGATGCCAGATTGATGCCATCGATGATTCGGGCGCGGTAAACTATAGCGAGTGTATCCAGTGTCTTGAATGCCTCGCAATTATTAATGATAAAAATCAATGCTCTATCGATTTACTCACAGAAAAGAAAGCCCGGACAAATAATGGAATTGCCATTCCCATCGAAGTTACTACCTGACACTGCTTCGAAAACAGCTTGTTTGCTTATAGGTCTTACCCTGTTGTTAATTGGTTTAGGCATTGCTTCAACCACGATTCAGGCAGAACAGCGTGACAATGCGGCTGAAGCTGTTATTGGCCTAAAAGCTTATGCGGCATTTAAAGCTGGCAACTACGAAGAAGCCCGTCAAATCTGGCAACGACTCGCTGATAAAGGTAATACCACTGCGATGATCAATCTGGCCAATCTTTTTCAGCAGGGGAAAGGTGTTAGCGAGAATCATGAACACGCATTCAAATATATTGTAGAAGCCGCCCGGCTTGGAGATTCACGCGCGCAATACGAACTGGGAATAGAATATGAAAAAGGGATTCTTGTTTCACGTGATATCGATAAAGCGGCAAAGTGGTTACACAAATCTGCATTACAGGACGATGTTGACGGTCAATTTGCCTACGCTGTAATGCTGGCAACTGATTTTGGCAATGGCCTCGAACAGGCCGGGCCAGAGCAACGTCAGGAAGCCGGCGCATGGTTCAGAAAGGCAGCGGCTAATGGGCACCCGGACGCTGGCGCCTATATCAAATTGCTTTCCGAGTAGATAATTTCCTATATTTCTACCAGGTCGCGGTCAAGCCAATGGATAGCAATGAAGTTACCAGATTTTTATACGGATACCGACTGACCATTCATTGCTTTCTTGCTCGCTTAATTTACTATATTCGCCTACTTAAATTTTATAATCACCAATACAGGACATTACGATGTTTGATCACCTGAACGCAATGCCCGAGGATCCCATCCTTGGATTAATGGCGGCTTTCCGCAAAGACCCTCGCGAGCAGAAAATCGACCTTGGTGTCGGTGTTTACCAAAATAATCAGGGCCAGACGCCGGTCATGCGGGCCGTACAGCAGGCCGAGGATCGGTTAATCGCACAACAGTTGACCAAGACCTACCAGGGCATAGCCGGTGATGCGGATTACAACCAGCGTGTACTCGATTTATTACTCGGTGCCGATCATGAAGTGCAAACCGAAGGACGAACCTGCAGCATTCAAACGCCCGGTGGGTCGGGCGCCTTGCGCATCGGCGCAGAGGTCATCCGACGCGCCAACCCGGATGCCCGTCTATGGGTCGGTGTTCCGACCTGGCCGAACCATATTCCACTACTGGGTAGTGCGGGATTTCAGATCGAGCAGTACCCTTATTACGACCGTGACCGCCATTGTATTAATTTTGACGCCATGCTCGATACCCTAAAACAGGTTCCAGCGGGGGATATAGTATTGCTACACGGCTGTTGCCACAACCCTACCGGGGCCGACCTAAATCGACAACAATGGCAACAAATAACCGAACTGGCGCAGGAAAAGGGGTTTATCCCGTTTATCGATATCGCCTATCAGGGACTGGGCGACGGACTCGATGAAGACGCCTATGGCCTGCGTCTAATGGCTTCACATTTACCCGAGCTGGTGATCGCCTCATCCTGTTCGAAAAACTTTGGTCTATATCGCGAACGCACCGGTTCAACCAGCTTTGTCTGTAACAACTCGGAGCGACCACAGATCGTATTAAGTCAGGCGATGTCCATTGCGCGTCAGACATATTCGATGCCACCAGCGCATGGTGCATTGCTGGTATCTATGATACTCGGCGACGAAATCCTTGAATCCACCTGGCATGACGAAGTTAACGAGGTCAGGCATCGTATTCAGTCTATGCGTACATTGCTCACAGATGGTATCCAGAATAATGCAACTGGTCAGGATTTCAGTCACATCAAACAACAAAAAGGCATGTTTTCGTTTCTTGGGATTAGTAACGAGCAGTTAGCCAGCCTGCGTGAAGATTATGGCATCTATATCGTCGATTCGACGCGTATTAATCTGGCGGGGATTAACTCTGGCAATATCGGATATCTTTGCGAGTCTATATTGAAGGTGTTAGCGGTTTGAATTGCCTGTAAAAGATTGCCAGGTCAGGATTTTATAAATAATATAATTTACTTTCGCCAAATCCGATTAACCACAGGTAAGCTCCGCAATTTTTTCATAATCCGAGCCAGGTGGATTCGATCGTTGACGGTGATAACAAACTCCATGGTGGAAATCCGACCATCTTTTTCGGTGAGGTTGACATGCTCGATATTTGAATACATGTCTGCAATAGTGGCGGATAAATTGGCGAGTACACCGCGCTGATTGGCGACCTGCACACGTATATAGGCGAGGTATTCACCCTCAACATGATCGGACCACTGTACAGGAAGCTGCCTGGTTTCACTTGCCGTTTCAGTAATGTTTCGACAATTCTGCTGATGCACCACGATGCCCTTACCCGACGACATGAAGCCGACAATGGCATCGCCTGGAACCGGGCGACAACATTTCGCAAATGAAACTACCATGCCTTCGGTACCCCTTATTGCAAGCGGTTTACCGGCATCATCAAACACCGTTTCATTGTCTTCAATTTCGTACATCGCCTTCGCCACCAGACTCGAATTGCGATTGCCGAGTCCGATTTCGGCGAGTAGATGTTGCTGGTCGTCGATGCGATATTGTTCCAGTACACGGCCAAATCGCTCGTTGGTTATGGCTTCTTCGCGTCCTACAATCTGGTTTACCGATTGCTGTAATAATCTCTGCCCTAGCGATATTGCCTCGCTGGTTTGTAACGATTTGAGGAAATGACGAATATTGGTGCGCGCCCTCGCGGTAATGACAAAATCGAGCCAGCTCGGATGTGGTCGCGAAGCATCGGAACAGACAATTTCGATGGTCTGTCCATTAACGAGTCGACTGCTTAATGGTGACATACGGCTGTCGATGCGTGCGGCGACACAGGTATTGCCGACATCGGTATGAACTGCATAGGCAAAATCAACCACTGTCGACCCGCGCGGTAATTTTTTAATATCACCCTTGGGGGTAAACACATAGATCTCGTCGGGAAATAAATCGACCTTGACGCTTTCGAGAAATTCCAGCGAACTACCCGATTTCTGCTGCATTTCGAGCAGGTTTTTGAGCCATTCGAGCGCTCTCGATTGCGCCGTGCTGGTGCTGTTTTCACCCTCCTTGTATAACCAGTGCGCGGCGATTCCAGATTCGGCAAACTGGTCCATGTTTTCGGTGCGAATCTGCACTTCGATGGCAACACCATGCGGTCCAAACAAACTACTGTGAAGCGACTGATAGCCATTCGTCTTGGGAATGGCCAGATAATCTTTAAACTTACCCGGCAGTGGCTTGTAAAGATTGTGCATGACCCCTAGAACACGGTAACAGTCGTCAACCGAATCGGTCATAATGCGCACACCAAATACGTCTGTAAGTGCCTTGAAGCTCAGCTTTTTTTCTTTCATCTTGCGATAAATGCTGTGAATATTCTTCTGCCGGTATTTAACAGTGGCCGAAATACCGGCGTGTTCGAGTCGTTCTCTTATGGCGGCTTCAATGGTATTGAAAATTTCCTTGCGATATCCAACGACTTCCTTACAGGCACTGGCAAGCGCACGATAACGCATGGGGTAGGCAGCACTGATGGAGAGATCGAGCAATTCATGGCGCATTTTAAAAATGCCCAGACGATTTGCGATTGGCGCATAAATATCCATGGTTTCGCGCGCAATTCTGCGACGCTTATCGGGCCGCATAGCTTCGAGCGTGCGCATATTATGCAAACGATCAGCGAGCTTGATGATGATAACGCGGATATCTTTAACCATCGCCAGCATCATTTTTCTAAAATTTTCTGCCTGCGCTTCGGCTTTTGAACGGAAATCAATCTTGGTGAGCTTGCTAACACCGTCGACCAGCTCGGCTACTTCTTCGCCAAACTCCTCGGCCAGATCTTCTTTCAGGGTAGGTGTATCTTCGATGACATCGTGCAATATGGCTGCGACAACACTACTACAATCCATCCGCATTTCGGCCAGAATTCGGGCGACTGCAACTGGATGACTGATATAGGGTTCGCCGGAGACACGACTTTGACCCTCGTGCGCGCGTGCACCCACCAGATAGGCCCGATAAACTGTCTCAACCTGCTCGAATTCCAGGTACTCGGCAAGCTCTTCGCAAAGCTCGGCAATTCCGGTGCGATCTTCACTAACCAACTGCGGATCAGATACAACTTTGAATAAATTGGCGGTTTCCGCCTTCGGCATAACGTCTATGTGCTCGTGTCGATGGAATAACACGCTAGGTTATATCATATCTGGGGATAATAGGTCGGGGAATGTCGGACGCGGTCGCCGATATTATCGACGACCGGCAAATTCTAAATAGGGATGGCGAGAGCTGAATTATTGCTCAGAATTTACAGCATTCATGCTGGCCTGGGCAATCTGGCGGATTAAATCATCATCGGTAGCGATTTTTTCAATCTCACGTTTTGCTTCCATTTCATCCATACCGGAACTTGAAACCAGATTCTCGGCGATCTCGCGTAAGGCAATAACCGTGGGTTTATCATTTTCGGCAGGAACCAGTGGATCGGCACCCTGGGCAATTTGCCTGGCGCGACGGGCAGCAAGCAATACCAGATCGAAACGGTTTTCGACATGTTCGAGACAATCTTCAACAGTGATACGTGCCATGTTCTCAGCTCCAGAGCGGACGAGTCAAAAAAGGGGCGTTATGATAGCCAAAAGTTGATTAAACCTAAACCATTTCTTCGGGAATTGAGTCAATTAGGGCCATATTTTTGTCTTTTTGCCGCGTTAATGTCATACCCTGGCTATGAATAATGCATTCGAGGTCGTATATGGCCTGTTTGAAGTCTTCATTTATGACCAGATATTCGGCGTCATGGTAGTGTGACATTTCACGATCAGCGTCCAGCATCCGCCTTTCAATAGTATTTCGATCGTCCGTCGCACGATCGGTCAGGCGTTGTTCGAGTGTCGCACGCGAAGGTGGCAGGATAAATATACCGATTGTTTCAGGCATGGCTTTTTTTACCTGTCTTGCTCCCTGCCAGTCGATTTCGAGAATGACGTGGCGTCCGCTCTCAAGCAGGCTTTCTACCGATTCGCGTGCGGTACCATAATAATTATCGAAAACCTTTGCGTATTCGACAAATTCATCATTTTCGACCATTGTCTCGAATTGACCGACATCGATAAAATGATAGTCGACAGCGTCAACTTCGCCGGGGCGTTTATTGCGGGTCGAATGTGAAACGCTCACTACAATGGTATCGGGTTTTTTTGATAATAAAGCTTTAATCAGGCTGGTTTTGCCCGCACCGGAAGGCGCCGAAATGGTAAACAGGCAGGCAGTATTCATACGGGCTTCCGGGCAAATAGATAGTTAGTGTTCATCGGCTGCATATTGTAATGACAGTTGAAGCATAGCCCAATACACTTCAACAAATAATTTTATATCTATTGACTATGCTTGACCCGGATTATCTTCGACGTTTCGATGGGCTGGCGCGGATTTTCGGCGCAGATGCCTTACCACATTTGTATCGGGCGCATTTTTGCATCGTCGGTATCGGTGGTGTAGGCAGTTGGGCCGCCGAGGCTGCTGCGCGCTCCGGTATCGGTCGGATTAGTCTGATTGACCATGATGACATCGACATCGGAAATACCAATCGACAACTACATACGCTGGAGCATACTGTCGGAAAGTCTAAGGTCGATGTGCTACGCGATCGAATTTTGCAGATTAATCCACAATGCGACTGTCAGGCTATCGACGATCTTGTAACTCGCGGCAGCCTTGAGAAATTCAAGCTCGATCAATATAACTATGTAATCGACGCGATTGACAACGCGGTACACAAGTTGTCGCTGATGCATTATTGCCGACGAAACAAAGTTCCATTTGTCAGTACCGGCGGCGCCGGAGGTCAAATCGATCCAACTAAAATCGATGTCGCGGATTTGACACAAACATTTAACGACCCGTTGTTAGCAAAGGTCCGGGCCAGTCTGCGCCAGCAAGTGGGTTACACGAGGAATCCAAAACGACGCTTTGGTATCGATTGTGTGTTTTCCACCGAACAACCGCTTTATCCGACAGCCGAAGGGCAGGTGAGTTATGCCAAACCAGAAATGTCTGAACGGTCAACGCTTGATTGCGCAACCGGACTAGGGTCGTTTGTTGGAGTGACAGCCTGTTTTGGATTTACGGCTACGTCGCACGCGATTCGTAAGCATTTGAAACGATGCGCGGTATAGAGTTTCGTGGCCAGGTGTCGGAGTCAGCTTCGACTCCGACATCTCTCGTTCATCAAATATCAATCGCGCCCAAATTCAAGTCATGCTGCCGAGCACATTCTTTGGCAATTTCATAGCCTGCATCGGCATGTCGCATGACGCCGCTAGCCGGGTCATTCCAGAGTACGCGTTTAATGCGTTTGGCCGCAGCATCGCTACCATCGCAGCAGATTACCAGACCGGCATGTTGGGCATAGCCCATGCCGACACCCCCGCCGTGATGGAAGGAAACCCAGGTCGCGCCGCCCGAGGTACTGAGTAATAAATTCAACAATGCCCAGTCGGACACCGCATCCGAGCCATCCATCATCGACTCTGTCTCACGGTTTGGACTGGCAACCGAACCGGAATCGAGATGGTCGCGACCAATCACCACCGGCGCTTTAAGCTCGCCGTTTTTCACCATTTCATTAAAAGCCAGTCCGAGCCGGTCACGATCACCGAGTCCGACCCAGCAAATTCGGGCCGGTAAGCCCTGAAAACTGATCCGTGATTGCGCCATATCCAGCCAGTTGTGCAAATGCGGGTCATCGGGAATCAGTTCTTTCACTTTCGCGTCGGTTTTATAAATATCTTCGGGGTCACCCGAGAGCGCAACCCAGCGAAAGGGGCCAATGCCTTTACAGAACAATGGACGAATATAGGCGGGAACGAAACCCGGGAAATCGAAAGCATTTTTGACCCCCTGATTAAAGGCTTCCTGACGAATATTGTTACCGTAGTCAACCGTTGCAATACCCTGGTTGTGAAAATCAAGCATGGCCCGCACGTGTATGGCCATAGACTTCCTCGCTTCGGCCGCAACCAGTTCGGGATCGGTATTACGTTTCATTTCCCATTGCTGCATGGTCCAGCCAACCGGCAGGTAACCGTTAACCGGGTCGTGTGCCGAGGTCTGGTCGGTTACCAGATCGGGTTTTATCCCGCGTTTAACCAACTCGGGTAATATTTCACCGCCATTGCCTAACAGACCAACAGATACAGCTTCGCCGCTGGCACAGGCTTCGTCGATCATCTTCAGCGCTTCGTCCAGGTTACCGGCTTTTTTGTCCAGATATTTTGTGCGTAAACGAAAATCGATTCTGTTTTCGTCACATTCGATACAAAGCATGCTGTAACCCGCCATAGTCGCGGCCAGCGGTTGCGCACCACCCATACCGCCAAGGCCCGAGGTTAATATCCATTTACCCGAAGAGTCACCACCGAAATGCTGCCGACCAGCTTCGACGAAGGTTTCGTAAGTGCCCTGAACAATGCCCTGACTGCCAATATATATCCATGAGCCTGCCGTCATCTGCCCGAACATCATCAGGCCTTTGCGGTCGAGTTCATTGAAATGTTCCCAGTTGGCCCAGGCGGGCACCAGGTTGGAATTAGCGATGAGTACGCGTGGCGCATCCACATGCGTCTGGAACACGCCCACCGGTTTACCCGATTGAATCAACAGGCTTTGATCATCTTCGAGTTCACGCAGACATTCGAGTATCTTGTCGAAGCATTCCCAGTTACGAGCCGCTCGACCAATGCCGCCATAAACAATTAACTGTTCGGGTTTTTCCGCCACCTCTGCGTCCAGATTATTCTGGATCATGCGATAGGCTGCCTCGGTGAGCCAGCTCTTACAGCTCAGTTCACTGCCGCGTGGCGCACGAATTTTTCGAGTATCGTCGGTTCTATCTAATGGCATGTCGGTATCCTCTTTTCAGGCGCTTTACGGGCGCGAATGATAATCTTTTGTGGCGTATCGAGCGCCAAGCTGATAGCGATTACCCGGGTAAGTCAAAGTGACCCGGGTAACCACCTGCTGATTGATCCAGGTACGGCGGCTGAGTTGCAAGCAGGGTTGATTTCGCTCTATCCTGAGTAAATTCTGGATCTGTAAGTCGGGTATTACGGCACCGACTATATGTTCCATTTCATCGGGCCGAAATTGCTGCAACAGGTAGGCGGTAGATGTACCGCGCCTTAAATCCTGTTGAATAAATTCCGGCACCAGTTGCGGGTTAACATAACGTTCTTCGAACTGAATCGGCAGGTCATCCTGATAGTGCACCGCACTCAGAAAATACAGTTCGCTCGATTTCGGCATTTGCATTTGCACAGCTATTTCATCACTGGCCAGGCGCTTATCCAGGGCGATGATCCGCGAACTATGCTGCTTGCCACGCGCAGCTATTTCCAGCGCGATATCCTGTAGTTCGATCAGGCTGGCGTGTCGGGGTCGGTCGGCGACAAACGAGCCCAGGCCGGGGACCCGATTTATCATTCCCTGCTGAGTAAGTTCTCGCAGGGCACGATTAATTGTCATACGGCTAACGTCGAGTGCTGCTACCAGATCGTTTTCAGAGGGTAGTTTCTGCCCTGCAGCCCATTCTCCGCTGCTGATTTTTTCTTCGATTGTGGTTTTGATTTGCTGGTATATCGGCAAGGGTGCAGACTTGTCGATATCATCGAAGCTACTGAGTATCGCTTCCATCAACCAACGCCCCCGTTTAAGACCTTGCGCCATTGACCCGACTGCATCACCCCTGCGCAGGGATTAAGCCCTATTTGATATGCCAGTAACGATGGTCTGGAAACATCCCATATGACCAGGTCAGCCTGCTTTCCCGGTTCCAGCGATCCAGTCACGGTATCCAGACCCAGCGCTTTCGCCGCATTGATGGTGACACCGCGTAAGGCCTCTCTAGGTGTTAATGAAAACAACGTACAAGCCATATTCATAGTTAACAGGATTGAATTTAGCGGCGAGCTGCCGGGATTGGCGTCCGAGGCTATAGCGATGGGTATGGCATGCTCGCGAAGTGCATTAATTGGCGGCAGCTTTGTTTCTCGAAGCACATAAAACGCACCCGGTAGTAAAACAGCGACGGTATCGTTTTTCGCCAGTACGGGTACGTCTCCATCCGATAGATACTCGATATGATCGACCGACAGCGCGTTATGCTCACAGGCCAGCATCGCGCCACCCATATCACTGAGCTGCTCGGCATGTGCCTTTATCGGCAAACCCAGAGATTTTGCAACTTCGAATACGCGTTGTGCCTGCGGCAAATCAAAGGCGATCGACTCTATGAATACATCGACCGCATCAACCAGACCTTCGGCATGCGCCTGC
>JAAEOZ010000196.1 GCA_024222685.1 Gammaproteobacteria bacterium
GAAATTCAAACAGGACAGCATTGAATTTGGGTTCGATTTTGATGTTGAAGAGCTCGATGAATCCGATGCATACTATCAGTCGACCTACTGGCATAATCGTTTGTTTAATCCGACTTTGCCTGGCAAGGTTCAGATACTGGCTTTTGTGCCTCGCCTAATCTAGATAAATCTCCAATTCCCGCCGTACCCGCTGCTCATCAAAATCATCAATCGATGCCTGTGCTTCAATCATCGCGATATATTCGGTGGGGAAATCATGTTCACGGGCTCCTCGTAAAACATGTTCCTTATACCAGTGATAGGGCTGCTGGATGATATCGATATCAATAGCGTAGTAGGTCAGGGCCTCGATTCTGTCGCCATCCAGCGTGGTAATTTTGATCGTTTTGCTGAGATATCCAAAGCCATGGCCTTCATAATAATCAAGGGCTTCTTTTCCATTCTGTGAAATGTGATAGACGATGCCATAAACAATATCGTCGTGATCTTCAGTGCTTTGGATGTCACATTTACCCGATCGTCCCGAGTCATTCTTATGAAAACAAAGTCGATGACCTGACAGTGTCGCAACTTTATGTAAGCGGGCGTCAGGAATACGTTGCAGTAAGCGTGGTGTGGCGAGATTGGAGCCGTA
>JAAEOZ010000197.1 GCA_024222685.1 Gammaproteobacteria bacterium
ACGCCAGGGTGGTTTCAGGATGTTTCCGAAGGAAGTCTCTCGTAATAGTCGGGTCAAAGTGATCGGAGTGAGTATGGGAAAGAAACGCCATCTGGATCGTCGAAAAGGGCGGTTGCCCACCAAGTATATTATGATGAATACTTTCACCAAGGCTGTCGATAAGGATCGATGTTTTCCCCAGGCTTATCATCACACCTTCATCCGCGACGAGCGTTATCGAGACCTTATGGTCACTCTTCTTTGCAGCATACCCGGGTATTCCAGAGCAAAGGGTCAGTATTAGCAATAAAAATAAACTTGTAAATAGCTTCAGGGCATCTCCAAAAATAGTAATTTTTTTGAGCCTGTAAGAAAGCATCGCGCGGAGAACCGCAGTGTACGTAGAGTATATGAGGATTGACCGGGCTGGCGTACCAGCACGGAGTTGACGCAGCAAAAGTGCATTTTTTGAGATGCCCTTCATGTCGCCTTCCTTTCTACTGTCATTGAAAAATCACCCATAGACTAAAGAATTATACACAGTTTCGCTAATTCCACATAATGCACAGGTATATTACTCGCAAACCGAAAAAACAAGTAATAAAGTCTCTGTCTGAATTAGACTATTTAGGGATCAGTCAGACGGACTGGTAGCTATAAATCATATCCATATCACCACATTATGAATATCGTTTTCTTCCTGAAATCATCAGTATTGACGATTGGTTCACAACCATATTAGTAAGAAATAACCCGGTCGGTTCATTGAATAGTAAGTGCAGCATAAACCAGTTCAATCCAGTGTACAACTGGCACTTCAGAACCATTGGCGAGACGCAACTGACAACCGATATTAGCCGTCGCAATGATGTCTGGCAGGTAAATGGTCATAGCCCGGGCATGGCATACCACAACCGGAGCAGTTGGCCTTTGTGTGTTTTCGAGGCACAATGTTGACTTCTATCTCATGGCGATGTTTGCCGAAGTCTTTATCGGTTCTTATACAAAACCACGACTGATCCAAAATTTTGGCGTATATTTACCCACTAATTTCGCTGATGAGCCAAAATTGCTAACCAGCAATGTTCATGAATTCGATTAACTAGAATCAATGTCAGGCTATCGTTATCCATTTTTTGTATTTCTGCTGAGCACAGTATTAATAGATTCAGTTACAAAGAGCTGGTTTTGGCAAGCAAGGCCCGATTTGTTCGTAGGAAATTATTTCAACCTGATCTATTTCGAGGCACACCAAAATACTGGAATAATGCTGGGCATAGCTGCCCAGCTGAACCCCACCACAAGGCTATTAATCGGCGTAATGCTGGTTGGAATAATTCTAGTCAGTCTATTGTCGATTCTGCTATATAAAGGTTTTACTAGCCATACGACTTGCCTGGCCTGGGGCCTGTTGCTAGGTGGGGGCATTTCGAACCTGATAGAAAGAATGAAGTCTGGTTCGGTAAGCGATTTTATTCTAATTGACCTGGGAAGCTTTCAGAGCGGCATATTCAACCTGGCGGATGTCGCCAATTTGGCCGGGCTATTTATTTTGATCGGGTATATTATTATTAAGAATAAAGTTCGCTAAACACTATTCGACCCGGTAGTTACCTCTGGACAATAATTCAAAGTTTCCATCAACTCGATAAATTTCAACCTGGTAGTGACCTTTGGGAAATCCTTTTTCATTGTAGATCCAGATGTGATTTATATCATTTTCGTTGATCGGGAATTGTTTGAACAGTGACATACGCCCTTTTACCGATTCGTACCATTTAACAAATACAGTTCGATCTTTATATGCGCTAGAGTCAAAAAAAGCATAGATCGCTTTTGATTGAGAGGTAAATTTTTGAGTGGCCGAGTTGCTCGGATTAGTCTTAAAATAAATACTTCCAAACCTGGGGTCTTCTACTTTTGTCGGTGTAATGATTCCATTCATAGCAACACCGGCCAGTCTGTTAATAAAAGGCCTCTTATGATTCATACTGGATAGCTGCTTTAACGTGACCAGCTCAAGACTCAACATTTTATCGGTAATAGTATCCTCTGGGATTTTATTCAATAGCGAGAGAAACTCCTGTTCAACTGCTAATTTTTCGTCGAGGCTCATACCTTCGCGTTTTTCAGGCTCAATAAATACTGGCAATAAAAAGTAGAGTCTCGCAATAGCATCGACCACCGAGAATACTGAACCATTACCACTATCTTCAGGTAAATGTTTCGCTAAAGCATTATTTCCACCTGGAGAACCACTTAAATGCACTGCACTAATTGCAACTAAAAGTAACAGGATCGTAACTATGTAGCCGAATTTAATTATCTCTTGCCTGCTCATCAGTCACAACTTAGTGTAATCGAATAACTGGACTTCTGGCCGCTTAACGTTTCTTTGCACCAAATTGGGCATCGGAAATATTAATTTGATAAACCGGATTACACTCAGGTTCATCTTCCAGCCCGGGATGACAGTCATCCTCCTTATTGTAATCGGGTGATATCTTAAAAGTATAATCGGCCTTCAGATAAATTGTGCCAAAAATAGCCTCGTCGGTTACTGACAATATTTCGGCATAGCCGGTATCTATGTTTAATTTGCCTACCGACTGGCCACGAACTTTTTCATGGTTGGAAAAGTGGAATTCGCTTATCAGGATACCACCTGAAATTTGATTATCCGAGTCTTCACTAAACAGGTAAAGACCATTTAGCGCCTTTGTTTCAGGATAAAGTCTCAGAGAAACATAAAACTTCTCCCTGGGATTATGTTCAGGGTCTGTATCCAGCATATATACAAATATATGCTCCCTGCCTTTTTTATCTTTATCCAGTTTATAGGTTACCAGACCAGTTTCATAGAGACCTGAGCCAAGTCCCTTTCTGGCTATATTTCGAGGCAGATTGAATGGCAATGCCGCTAATTCGATAGTCGGGCCTTTAATTCTAACGTTAGCTGTTAATCCCAACTCAAACTCTGGCCTGTTTTTCCTGCCAGCGTTACAGACACCCTTGAGTTCACTACATTTACTATGTAGATTGTCCATTTCATCTCGGTACGAATAACAATAAAAACTATCTACTGTCATAGGTTTTGGGTCTAGCGCCGATTCAGCATGGACTGAGTAGTGATAGGCAAAATCACCAACTTTTAGAATACTGGCAGGATTTGCCGGCGGTGTCTGAAATTTAGAGTCGGTAAAAGCACTGGACTTTCCAATAAAGGAATTATCCTGTCTCCAGATATCATACCTTGTCCTGTCAGTATTTTCTGGATGAGGAAACAGACGCTGATGATAAAAATTAGACAACTGCTGACTAAACCTGCCTTTGGAATTATGCTGTCTAACATGTAGTACATTGCTGGATATAGGGTCACTATCATTATGTCTGTGATCAGAAACATAGCTGACATTCCGAGTATCCTTGTCAAAAGCGAGGTAATGCAGATCAATAAAATGATCAGTCTGATTAATAAAATCGATATGACACAGGCCTTCCCAGACATCGATAAGTTCGGCCCTGAGAATCTTATCTTTATTAGCCGTGACCTGATTATGAAATAAAGTATCATTCCGGCGGATTGTCTTATTTTTCAGTGGCTGAGGTTTTACGGCATGTAACCATTTACCCCGGGTCGATATATCGGCGATAACATCTTTCGCGAAACCAGCAGCTAGTAAACGAGCTTTATCACCGCTATCGAGGTCGAATTGATGCCGAATCCCCAGAATAATATTTTTATCACTAAAGAATCCACTTTGCTTTTTTTCGATAATTTTGTCGATTACTGTTTTTTTTAACTCAATACGCTGGTTAGCATCTGGAGTCTGTAAGGGTTTGCTCTGAGGATGGGGAAGATTCCAGGGGTTTTGCGCATACCCGGAAAATGCCATTAACATTAGATTTAGTGTTACCAGGGAAAGTAATACAGATTTATTCAGAGACATAGTAATTACCATATGACAGCAAATTCAATGATTCGTCTGTCGAATATATTTCGACCTTATAGTTGCCCCTCACCCATCCCAGTTGATTGTCTAACCAGACGTAGTTCTTTGATGATTCGGGGTTAACTGAGAAACGTTTAAAAGACAAAATCTCGTTAGTATCGCTGTAATACCATTTCACCAAAACATCGTTACGTGTATAGTTTGGAAGCTCGAAATAGGAAAATATACGCGTAGTTTTTGGTTCTATAACGCTCAGATTTTCCCCTTCCTTAAATTCCTCCCCGACCAGAAAATTGGTAATAGTGCTGTCATTAGATATCGCGGGAGACCCAAATCCTAACTCCTGACCTGTTGCCAGTTGCGCCACTTTGCCGGCAAAACTCACCGGGTCATTCATGGTCTGGAATTCACGTTTACTAAACGGGGTGGCGGTGTCCAGGTAGGTTAATAACACATCCTGAGGCAGTTGACTGGCCGCCAGTTGTATAAACTCGGCAGTTAACGATTGACCGAAAGAAACATCATCACTACTTTCAAGTTTAAAATCTGCCCTCTCAATGACAGGTTTGTCAGATAGTTCTGCACCTTCTGATTTCTCTATAACCGCTTTAGTTTGACTGAAATATTCCCGAACGGAGGTATTCTTTATCGTCTTGTCAGCAACCTGCGGCTGATTCAAATTTCTCGTTGAAGGGGTCTCACCAGTAGTCGGGAGTACCTGATTTATTCCGATCAGATACCCCGATATCACGCCAATGGATAATGCCACAAAAATCGGCATAAACCGGCCTTTACCTCTAATGCCGGACATGCAACTAAAAACAATCCAAATATTTAACCGTTTCCAGATTAACAGTTCGGATCTGAAGACGATGCAGAAGCACAGGCGGCCATATCCTGCGCATAACAACTTTCATAGGCCGACTGCGCAGATGCAAAATCATCTATCAGGTTACAGCCATACGTAAGAGAGTAATTTTCGTAAACGCGGGCACAGGATGACGATGAAGTCGGAGGAATTGGTACTGTGTTACTTCCACCACCAAAACTCGAGCATTCAAAATTATAATTGTAACCACCGAAGCTCAGGACAGTACCGCCACTCGATCCCGACCCCGAAGAACCAGAGTCAGAAGATGTCTCACCAATATCACAGGCACTGGCTATCACTTTTGTTACTATTAATGCAGAAATCAGGAATAATTTGGTAGACAGTTGCATACGATACCTCTGTTAAAACGCAATTGAAAAAAGACACGGTGGGAAACTCTATCCTTAATCTAGCACAGGAATAGAAAACATTGGGGATGATGTTTTTATTTTGTGAGCAGCGCCTCAAACTGTCAATTCCGGTTTGACAATTACACTTCCCAGCAATTTCGTTAATTTTTGAAGATGGAAATTTGATGGCCCGTCATGGATTGCCAGCGGGCTTGTTGCGATTTTCGGATAGCCCTTATCCTGAGTTGCAGGTAGGTTGGCGAACTATGCTTTTTCTTCGATCCTCCCTGTTCCATTTACCAGTTTCTGCGGGGGTTAGATGGGCCCCATATATCACTATTTTTAGCCGACATCAGATCCTCTGCAGTTTTTTTATCTTCGTCATCATCAGCCAGCGAAAACTCCGAGATGGTCGTATCTTCTTCAGGGTTATAATTTTTGAGCTTATGGGCAATTTTTGCCCTCATCGCCAATTCAGAGATATCAGGGCTACTCTTCCCCCTGTTCGAAAATAACCAGTTAAACATGCCGACCTCCATATATAGTTTATATTGACCCTCATTGAGTGCGTATGCGCAATATCGTGGGGTACTAGTAAATCTAATTCGAAAGCTGATTTCATGCAGCGAAATAATTCTTACTCAGTGTATGAATTATTGGTGAAAGTCATAGATAAATGAGATTACTATTTCAAAACTGAAGTCTGACTCTGAACCAGGGAATTTCAGGAGTGTTGCATTTATTGCGAGACTTTTTCCTGATTACTATTATTACCGGCAAGCGCCGCATAAACCAGTTCAATCCAGTGCACAACCGGCACCGTTGATCCATTACCAATATGCAACTGGCATCCAATATTGGCGGTAGCAATTACATCCGGTACATCTACCA
Source organism: Gammaproteobacteria bacterium (assembly GCA_024222685.1). GTDB lineage: Bacteria > Pseudomonadota > Gammaproteobacteria. Next base: position 6,045 of record JAAEOZ010000197.1, read on the forward strand.
TCAATGCTTTCTGTTTATTATTCTGTAATTGCCCGGACAACTCAGGTTGCAAAATAGAGTAAGTACCCGCTGAACCGCAGCAAAGATGTGCCTCGTCTACTCGACAAAGCTGGTAACCAGCCTTTTCAAGAATCGGTTCGACACGACCCTTTAGTCCGAGACCATGCTGCAATGTACAGGGCGTATGAAATGCGACTCTTTTTGGAGATTCGATTTCGGGCAGACTATGATCGAGTTCCCGACCGATCAGCTCGCTGATATCGCAGGCCAGTTCGCTAATTTTCCGAGCGCGTGCTGCAAAGGCCGACTCACTTTTAAGCAACTCGCCATAGTCCTGAACGGTTACTCCACAGCCGCTAGCGGTAACCACTATCGCTTCAATACCACTCTCAACGTACGGCCACCATAAATCGATTAAACGCCGCACCTGTTGTTTACCCTGTTCTGTCTGAGAAGTATGCAAGCCGACAGCACCGCAGCAATGTCTATCTTTTATTTCAATCGCAGTAATTCCCAGCTTATCCAGCAGCCCAGTCGCCATCGCGTTAGTATTAGGTGTTATTGTCGGTTGTACGCAACCCGATAACATCAGCACGCGGCGTGAATGCTGCACTGTGCTCTGCTCTGGTGGCACCTGTTTTGCGGGAATCGAAGAGCTGATTTTTTTTGGTAGCATCGGTGCAAACGCCTGTCCACAGATAACTAGTATTTTGAATAGCCAGCCGGAGTTAAATAACCTGACAATTGTCCAGAGCTGAATACGTTGCCAGACAGACCTGGGTAATTCAACTTCCAGCTTTTCACGAGCTATTTCCAGTAAATGGCTATAGTGTACGCCCGACGGGCAGGTGGTTTCGCAGGATCGACAGGTGAGACAGCGATCAAGATGCAGCTGCAGTTCGGCAGTCGCTTCTCTGCCTTCAAAATACTGCTTCATCTGGTAGATACGACCACGCGGACCATCCAGTTCATCGCCACGTAGTTGATAAGTTGGGCAGGTTGCATTACAAAAGCCGCAATGCACACATTTGCGTAGTATACCTTCAATGGCTTCTGCGGCCGGATCCTGCTGAAAATGTTTAGCGAGATTGGTCTGCATAACTTACAGACCACCAAACAATCGATCGCGATTAAAGACTCGCGCCGGATCAAACCTGGATTTCAGGTTTCGATGTAACACCATGCTCACTTCATCCACCGCCTGAAATACCGAGTTTCGCTGTGAACCACGGAACAAACACAGACTCCCCTGCCTGGCCGACAGACGTTCACGCATACGCTCAACATCGCATTCGCTTATCCAGCGCTGCGCACCACCCCATTCGATTAATTGATCCTGTTGCAGGGACAGCTCAGTCGCCTGCGGCAGAGATAGTCGGTTTATCTGATTATGCTTTTCGAAGAAGGCATGCCTTTGTTCTTTTAACTCTGGCCATACTGACTCTGCCTTATCCCCACCAAGTTTTTTTACAGCACTGAGGATACCCTGCTCGCTACCCGATAATCGAATAAGACTATGCCCCTGATACCACATTGAGGCCGACAATGGCACAGGTCGCCCACCGAGTTCATTGATCCATTGAAGATGCGCTTCCGCCGTGTCGTGATCAAAGCCCAGCGTCACCTCGGTTTCGAACACAGGGATTACCCTCAATGAAACCTCGAGCAATACGCCAAGCGTACCCATTGTGCCAGCCATTAATCTCGACACGTCGAATCCGGCGACATTCTTTATCACACGCCCACCGAAGTTGAGAACTTCACCCCTGCCGTCGAGTATTTTAACGCCGAGAATGAAATCCCGAATACCTCCGGCAAATGCTCTTCGCGGACCAGCCAGACCTGTTGCTACAGTACCGCCGATAGTGGCCTGATCGGAAAAATGTGGCGGCTCGAATCCCAGCATCTGACCCTGTTCGGCGAGCACTGCTTCGACTTCTTTTAGCAGGCAGCCGCCGCGCAGGGTGATAACCAGTTCTGCCGGGTCATAGTCAATAATGCCACTATGCGCAGAGACATCGAGCACTTCCCCTTCACTATCGTTGCCATAAAAAGATTTACTGCCACCGCCACATATTGTCAACGCAGTTGCATTGGCGGAAGCCTGCCGAATTTGCTGCTGCAAAGCTTCCAGACTATCATTATCAGCGATGGATGCAGGCATCAGAATCGCTCCAGTTCGGGATGGGGTAACTTTCCGTTATGTACATGCATGGCATTAAATTCAGCACAGCGAGCCAGGGTCGGAATCGCCTTGCCGGGATTCATAATTCCATGCGGATCGAAACAATCGCGAATAGCATGAAACTGAGCGCGTTCCAGGTCGCTGAACTGCACACACATCTCACCAATTTTTTCGACACCGACACCATGTTCGCCGGTTATTGTGCCGCCCTGGGCTATACAGAACAGTAAAATCTTGCTGCCGAGTTCTTCAGTCTTTTCGAGCGCACCTTCTACATTGGCATCGTACAGAATCAAAGGATGCAGGTTACCGTCTCCGGCATGAAAAACATTGGCAACCGGCAATTCATATTCTTCCGACAACCGCATAATTTCACGCAGCACGACCCCCAGCGTTTTACGCGGAATGGTACCATCTATGCAATAATAGTCCGGTGAGATGCGACCGACTGCCGGAAACGCCGCCTTACGACCGGACCAGAATAGCAATCGCTCGGCCTCGTCCCTTGCCAGTCGAGTTTCAGTTGCACCGGCAGCTTTCATAAACGTTTCAACACCACCGATCTGTGCTTCGACTTCCTGCTCGGTGCCGTCCAGCTCGCATATCAGGATTGCCTCGGCTTCAACCGGGTAACCGGCCTGTACAAAGTCTTCGGCGGCGCGAATAGCTGGATTATCCATCAGCTCGATACCTGCTGGAATAATTCCCCTGGCAATAATGTCGGCGACACTGTTAGCAGCCATTTCGACATCATCGAATATGCCCATAACAACACGTGCGCATTCAGGAATGGCAAGGAGTTTCAGAGTTACTTCGACAACCACGCCAAGCATACCCTCCGAACCGACTACCAGTGCAAGCAGATCGTAACCCTGCGTCTGCATCGACTGCTGATCGATTAACATCAGTTCACCATTCGCTAAAACCAGCTTGACAGCAAGCACGTTATGCAGGGTCAGGCCATATTTAAGACAGTGCACACCACCGGCATTTTCGGCAACATTTCCCCCTATCGAGCAGGCAATTTGTGAAGAAGGATCAGGGGCATAATAAAGTCCCATTTGTTTACTGGCATCAGACACTGCAAGGTTGCAGACACCGGGCTCGACTATAGCTGTGCGGGATAATTTATCGAGCTTAATAATACGATTCATTTTCGTCAGGCTCAGCACAATACCTTCTTCATGTGGTAGAGAACCACCGGAAAGGCCGGTACCGGCACCCCGGCTGACGATAGGAACACGGTGCTCACTACAGATTTTAACAACCTGCTGAACCTGCTGGACAGTTTCCGGCAGCACAACCAGCAGAGGGAGCTTTTTATAAGCACTGAGACCATCGCACTCGTAAGCGGCAAGAGAGCCCTGAGCATCGACAACTGATTCGTGATCAAGAAACTCTCGAAACAAATTCGCCAGCTTCTGGCGTTTCGCGGAATTCTGCTCGATTGACTCGTGGCCTGCTTTTTGTGTAGAAGCTGTCATTATTCTGTTCCGATTTTTTAGTTTGTTATAGCGTTACAGATATTGATCCGGAATCGGCGGCATTATGGCATAAAGCCTTTCAATAATACCGGTCTCAAATCAATTAAAACCAATTTAGGACCCTGCCTGGACCTCGACAGAAGCCGATGCGAGGCATTCGCCATCAGCAGTCAGCACGAAACCGTAAACCTTACCTTTTCGATCTACGTGTTTAAATGACGGCCATCTGTAGCCTTCGTGGTTGATAAGTTGCAAAGACGGGATTGGCATGTAGTAGAAGGTCAGGGAATAACCATCACGCCCTTTCGACGCAGGGTAAACCAGCCTGGATACAATTTTTTCACCAAACAGAGATTCCCAGGCACCATTCAAAGTTCCGGCACTATCGATATCTTTTGGCGAAATCAGGGTATGAACGGGATGCCCGTTGTAAACCGACAGAGAAGCAACACTGATTAAACTGTCACGTTTGTCGGCCATACGTTGATATTCTGTTATCGACTTCTTAACCGGCCAGTGGCCACCGAAGCGCCAGTTTCTTACTTTTGGTGCGACAATAACATTCCATAAGTAGCCTTCTCCAAAATCGGAGTCTTTTTGATTAAGCTGTGTTACCAGATCAACTCGTACTGCTCCTTTTTCTGGCAGGCTTACGCGTTCTTCAGGGTAGCGATTGTTATCACTGGTAAATTCATATGACCAACTGCCCTGCCGTCGAGATTCATCCGTGAGCCTGCGAACCGGGGCAAATTTCAATTCGAGGTCGTAAGCTGGATTCGACCAGCACTCCAACCTGAACTTTTCTATTTCAGCCTGCCGTAAACCACCCGCCGCATGCGCCTGAAAAATCAAAAAGTTAAACAGGATCAACAAATAAAAGTAAGAAACCGAACGAACACGCACCCTCAGGCCCCACCGCTGTCGACTTCTTTCAGTTTTTTCGCCACTAGAATATCAACCCAGGCATTTTCAATTTCACCAAACTCATATTTTTCACTACCCGCTGCTGCAATCACATTTTGTAAATTATCCCAGTAACCCGACCATTGCCTCGAACTGACACTTCCAGGTTTTTTAACCGTAATAACCGCCGCCAGACTGATTCGATGTGCTTCCTGAAAATACCGGTAACACTGTCCTTTGCGGGTTTCATTACTTTCTCCGGCAAGATCGGCGAGGCTGCCGAAATTACTTTTACAACTCACGTGCATGCCCGCAATCGCGTTTCCCAGATTGATTAAGGTATCCAGTTCGTGCTTTCTCTCATTTTCGTAATAAGTAGTATAAGTCCACCAGGCACCGACACAGGTCATCAGCAGACCTATGATAATTTTGGTTATCTCCAGCTTGTCTTTGAATGCTATTGTCATTGTAGCCATCCCTTATTCAAGATTGATAATGCCATCAAAAGTGACGACGCGGTAGCTGTATGATTCGTTATCGGTTCAATTCGATGACAAAGCTCGCATCGAAGTCATTCACATCCTCACCGGGATAGCCTGCCTGGTTAGAGACCACGCAGGAATTCGTTATGCTGATCGCTCAGCAACTGAATTTTCAGGAATAAACCTAAGCCCCGGCGCTAGAAAAATACCTTCAAATCCTGGTGAGCTTTTTGAATAGTTCATGGTGTAATTGCCTTACCCGTTCATCATC
>JAAEOZ010000198.1 GCA_024222685.1 Gammaproteobacteria bacterium
CTCCCGGCCGATCAGAAGGCCGAGAAAAGGCACCTGCAGCAGCCAGTCGCCCTTTTGCTTCGCCATCGTGAGCGGCTCGAGCGCGCGCATGGACTCGGCACCACTCAACCAATCACACTAGTTGTTGCGCCGCACGCCTGTTTACCGGTATTAAACCTGGCTCTTGAGGGATACGACGGGTGGGTGTCGGTGATTGTTTATCCCTCCGGCTTTGCGCCTGAACGGGTTATCCGCGATGAATATGGCGTTGAACATCATGTGAAGTCGAACCTGGCCGGTGTGGCCTGGCATCGTGGCCCCGTAATTCTGGCCTGGGATGAAACCAGCCACGCCGGTGTGATCGATGGCCATAACCTGGTGATCCACGAGTTTGCTCATAAACTCGATATGCAAAATGGCGAAGCCAACGGTTTTCCACCTTTGCACAGGGGCATGGATTCGAAGGTCTGGGCAGGGGTTTTCAGCGCCGGATTTGAAGACCTGCAGGACAAATGCAACACAGGCAAAGACATTGGTATTGATTGCTATGCAGCGAGTTCTCCGGCCGAGTTTTTTGCGGTGTTGAGTGAAGTGTTCTTTGAAAAGCCCGATGTACTCAAACGACATTATGACGAGGTTTATGAGCAACTTCGACAATATTATCGACAGGATCCGCTGACACGACTGGAATCAGTGGAATTCAATACTTGGTAATCCCCTAATTGGGGCTTATAGTACCCAATTTAGGTATCTTAGCGGATTGGCATGACGATGTCTTCAATTGGTGATGCTTTATTCACCAAAACGCAACAAAAGGTGCTGGCGCTTCTATTCGGAAAGCCGGATGAGCGTTTTTACACCAATGAAATCATGCGCTGGGCCGCAATGGGGCGTGGCACTGTTAGCCGTGAGCTGGATCGACTTGTGAGTGCGGGTTTGTTGTCTATTACAAAGCAGGGGAATCAGAATTATTACCAGGCAAACGCGAATAACCCTGTTTACCAGGAATTAGTCGGTATAGTTAGGAAGACATTCGGGGTGGCCGATCGAATAAGGGAAAAACTTATATCATTAGGGGAAAATATTGAATTGGCATTTATCTATGGGTCAATTGCCAAAGGTACGGAAACAAACACCAGTGATATTGACTTAATGCTTGTCGGTGAGGATTTAAGTTATGGAAATGTGTTGGAATTGCTCCTGCCTTTAGAGGATTCATTACAACGAACAATTAATTCAACTATTTTTGATAAAAAGGACTTTGCTGCCAGGTTGAAAGATGATGATAGTTTTGTTACCCGTGTTATGGAACAGCCGAAGATAATAATAAAGGGAAGTGAAGATGACTTTAGAAAAATTAGATAATTTAGTAAAAATTGGTCAGCTATAAGTTGAGCCGCCGGATCAGAAAGAGTTTGATGGTATGGTGGCTGCCCTCCCAGTAGATTTTGTCACAACTGTCGCATTGAAAGAAATCGTCGAGGTTGTTGGTTGTCGTATACTGATGGCTTCGATCAGGTCTTTCACCGAGCGGGGTTTTTTAATCTGGTAATTGAAACTGCTATCGCGCCGGTTTACCGGTAGCAATGCGTTGAGTTCAGCAAAAAAGTGTATGTTAACTTACTCGGACATAGCAATATGATAATGGAAACTTGATCTGCGGGGTAAAACAGGGGTATCGAGTTGCGCCAGAATTGCGCATTAGAAAAGCATTTCTACTGTAATGCAATGTTGCTATTATTTGTACCTGAGGTATTTTTCCTAAATATCAAACTAAGGGAATAGATATGACTGCTGAAGTCTTTATTTCTTATTCTCGTGCCGGAAGCCTGGAAGAGGCGCGTGCACTGCGTGATGCTCTCGAAGCGCAGCAAATCAGGGTGTTCCTCGATGAGCGTGCGATTGCCCCGGGTGACCAGTTTCCGGACGATATAGCCGATGCGTTAATCGCTGCCCGAGTTTTTGTTGTCCTCGCCGATGAGTATTATTTTACGCGTCCCTGGTGCGTGTATGAATTTCAGGTGGCGGTGTCACCGTATCGGGTAAATCAGGCGAGTACTGGCCATATCGCTGTCGCACTGGCTCAGAATGAACACAGCAGTGACATTCTTAGTCATCTTCCTCCACCACTCGCTAAAATTTCCTGGCCTGCTATTACCCAAACTGATGCACTGACAACTTTGGTGGTGGAAAAATTGCAGGTTCAGTCTGATGCCTTAAGTGTGCTGCTTGAAGGGCTGGATGATGAGATTGTCGCCAATCTACGCAAAGGTGGGGCAATTCCTTTACCGGGTGAGCGGGCCGGTATGCATGGCTATCTTAAGCAATTGCCGGTTACTTTAAAGAATCAATTTGTCGGTCGCGATGGCGAGCTATGGCAACTGTTTCATTTACTGGAAACTCGCCGTAGCGAGGGTGGCGCTCTATCCTGTCTGGTGCAAGGTGGTGCCGGTATGGGAAAAACACAGCTGGTCGCGGAATACCTGTGGCGTTACGGTCAGCGACATTATGCGGGTGGCATGATATGGGTCGATGCGGATGTTGATCGTCAGGGATTGATTTCTCAATTCTACGAAGTGCTTCAAATTTATTCGCCCAATTGTGGTTCACTCGAAAGCCTGGGTAATAACGAAGAAGAACAGTATCGAACCGTTAGCGTTTTACTGCAGAATGTTTTTAATCAGCTTGATCCATCCAGGCGCCTGTTATGGGTAGTGGATAATATTCCCGAACCGGTGAAAGGGTCGCCGCCGCAGGCGATAGATTTCTGGTGCCCGGTCAGGCAACGTGTCGTGTTGTTGGCGACTTCTCGCCGTGCGGGCGTAAAAGGCTTTGATAATCTGTTACCTCTCGGGGAACTATCGGTCGGCGCGGCTGTGGAGCTGATCACCCGGCCACAGGTAAAACAGGAATGGTTGAATAATGATGAATGGTCGAAAATTGCAAAGTGGGTTGGCTGTCTGCCGCTTGCATTGATTCCCCTGCATGAGAGTCTGAGCGACGGGTTTATTGATGCGAAATCGATGTTGCAAAAGGCTGAGGGGGTCGAACCCGCTGTGGCTGTTGACGAAGAAGTAGACGCATTACGCGAAGATATCGCGCCGGAATATTTACGTGGTGTCGCCGAAGCATTACACATCTCCTATGGTAATCTTGCCACCAGTGCAGAATTGTTAAATGCCGCGCATCTGGTGGCCTGGTTATCACCGTTGCCAATTCCGGATGAACCCCTGCGAGATCTGGTAGGCATGCGTTCGCCGGCTCAGTTGTCGAAACGTGGCTGGTTGCAGGAAGCGGAATCGAGCGCGGGTCAACAAATACGTAGTTGGCGTATGCATCGCGTTTATGCCAGTTTTTTACGCGTGCACAGTGTTGATACAGATACTGAACTGGCTTCGATTGCGATCTGGTTGCGGCAGTTTTATACAAAATCGCATGTGGAGGAGATTAAACGCGCGATCGCCGCGCACAGAAATATTGCCTGCGATCATTTTTTCCGTTGGTGCAATCAACAGGGTGACCAGTCAATTCAAACCTGCGACGCAACACGCGATCTGGCGATTTCAATGGCTAGCTGGCAGTTAGAAGATAACGATCTCAGAGGGCAGCGATATGTTGGAGGTCAGCTTGCGTTTTCATTTAATGTGGACGAACCCCTGATCGAAATATTAACTCAGGCTTACGATGCAGGTAACGAAGATGTAGCCATTAATATTGCTACTTTATTACATGTGCTATCTAACAGCGAGCACGCCGCCGGGCTGTACCTCAAAATGCTGGAAGATTCTCGCGAAGAGGTACGTAGACAGGTGCTTGTTCACGCTACTGAGCATGGACGAACTGACCTGCTTGCGCTGCCGCTATTGCAGGCAATCATGTCGGAATCAGATGGTAAGGCGCACAATATGCGTGTCGACCCGCGTTACACGATTTTGATGGGGGCTGAAAAACTAGTCACGATCTCAATGAGTGAAGACGGCGTACCAGCGCGCTCGGGTGGTTCTGGTGATGGCATAGTTGGTTTTGAAAAGATGCTGCCACCGCAGGCTCAATTAACGGCGACGCTGCTGGCCCGTCTAATGCTATACGATCAGGACGATAACAATGGACAGCGTGGCGCGGTGATTAATATTATCGGTCGTGTGCTCGGGTTTTATGGTAAACAATATGAAGCCGGTGAATTCGACTATGACAGTTTGGTGGCTTTATTAACGGATTGTGCACTGAACGACGCAGAACATGAAATCGCGATGGCCGCGGCGCAATATCTCGGATGGATGGATGATGACTCGGCCAGTGCGGCATTTAACCATTCTCTCAGCAGTCACCAGGAGCAATCAAAACGTCTGCGCGCTATTGAAGTGCTTGGAACTTTTATGAGTTTTGCCGAGGCGCCATTATCAACCGAATTTCGACAGCATTATGAAGATGGTGTTTCCTCATATTCTATGGATTGGGGTAAGGGCAGAAGACCAAAATCAGAACATGCCAGAGGCCTGGTTTCGATTATCCTCAATCAGGGAGAGGATGACGATATGCATGAGCATGCTCTGAACGCGGTCTTATCCAGCCGCGCCGGTAAAAAAGCATTGATAGAGGCTTTCACCGAACTATTCGATGCAGGGTCTTTTCAACAGGCGATTGCACTGGCCGACACCATGCAACGCTCTGGATCTACTATGCAGAGTTTATACTGGTGGCGAGGTCAGGCCTACCAGGAACTTGGGCAGGCGGAAGAGGCCAGGGCGGATTACGACATCCTGCTCGCGGATCAGAGTGTAGAGGGTCGCTTGTATCATGCCTTAGTGCACAAACAAATTGGCGACCTGTATGCCACTCAAGGTGATTATGCTAACGCAATGGAATATTTCGATCAGTCCATAACACTGGACTCCAGGGATGATCAGACCTATGTTTCCCGGGCACTGGCCTTTGAGAATCTCGGCAGGGATGATGAGGCGCTGGCGGACTACACGAAAGCAATCGAGCTGGCACCCGGCGAGGCCTATGCTTATTTGTGCCGGGGTATTGTGTCAGGTCGTCTTGGTGACGCTGAGAACGCGATAATAGATTATGAAAAAGCACTTTCCGTAGAGCCCGATTATATTGACGTCTACTTCTACCGGGGGAACGAGTATTATTATCAGCGTAATCACCAGGCCGCTGTGCAGGATCTGAAAACTTATGTAACCGCCTGTCCGGGAGCGGTGGGCGCCTACCATGTATTAGCGGGTTGCCTGATTGCGCTTAAGCAATATCGCGAAACAATCGATGCGGAAAATAAGGCGATAGAGTTGAGTCCGAATATCGCGGAATATTACTATATTCGTGGAGCGGCATACCATTATCTGGGAGAGTATAAGGCCGCCTATGATGACATGAAGGTGAGTCTTGAGCTTAATCCTGATGATGAACGGGTAAGGCAATTACACCATGAACTATTCAAAAAGCTCACCAGGATTTGAAGGTATTTTTCTAGCGCCAGGGCTTAGGTTTATTCCTGAAAATTCAGTTGCTGAGCGATCAGCATAACGAATTCCTGCGTGGTCTCTAACCAGGCCGACTATCCCGGTGAGAATGTGAATGACTTCGATGCGAGCTTTGTCATCGAATTGAACCGATAACGAATCATACAGCTACCGCGTC
>JAAEOZ010000199.1 GCA_024222685.1 Gammaproteobacteria bacterium
CGTAATTCGGCCGCTTGACTTCGATTGAGCAATTGCTATTCGTGAATCGCGAATGATGTCCGGGGCGAAGAAGGCGTTGAAAAAACTTTTGGGTGAGGCCGCAAATCAAAAGGAAAAGGCGCTTATGAGCGGCCAGGAGAGGCTGGTGATTGGGGGTGATATGGCACAATTGAAGGATGCTTTCGAAAAACTTTTTGATGGCCATAAGGTGGATATAGCTACACCATCTATCTTGAATAATCCGTATCGTAAACAAGCGATTGAGAGAGACATGGAGGAACTTTGTGTTGCCTGAAGAAAGGGATGCTGCCAGATTGATCACGAGATGCTTTACAGGACCGCTATTGAAGATATTCCTGCACTAATTATACTGCTCGAAAATCTATTGCCTCCGTTAGAAGAAGATAGATCGTGAGCCTGATTTATTTTTTTGTCCTGAATGGAGAACCCAATGCCTAATATCAGATCGATCTTCATTGTTTTGCTGACCATCTTCCTCGCTGGCTGCGCAAACCTCACCCCCGGTTTCGAGGACCCTGCTGTCGAGGTGATTTCAATACAGTTAAAGAGCTCTAACAGCCTTGCCCCTGAATTCGATATTGCTTTACGTGTGACAAATCCAAATCGTGACGCCTTGAAAATAGATGGTATGACTTACGCGCTTTATCTGGCCGGCAATAAAGTTGTTTCCGGGGTTGCAAATGACCTGCCGGGCGTTCCCGGGTATGGCGAGGTTGCGGTGACTATTCAGGCGACGCTGAGCCTGTTCGGGAGTTTAAGTCTGCTGAATGAGCTGATGAATCAGTATCAGGACAGCATCGATTACGAGTTAGTGACAAAGCTTGATGTGGGTCGTTTTTATCCGAAAATCACGGTTAAGCGCCAGGGCTTGTTTAATTTTTAGCCTGTTTACTGATAGTCCGATGTTCCAATTCATCCGCAACTGGCTGGACCGGCGCATAATCCAGCGCTCTAGCATCACGCCGGCGCAGTGGGCTGGCGCATTTGCCGCGTTGCCGCTTCTGGCAGGTTTGACGGCCGAGGAAAAGCGCCGGTTGCAGGAATTGGCCATTTTGTTTTGTCATCGCAAGGTGTTTGAAGGCGCGCATGGACTCGTCGTCACTCAACCGATGACATTAGTCGTTGCCCTGCAGGCCTGTTTACCGGTATTAAACCTGGCTCTTGAGGGATACGACGGGTGGGTGTCGGTGATTGTTTATCCCTCCGGCTTTGCGCCTGA
>JAAEOZ010000200.1 GCA_024222685.1 Gammaproteobacteria bacterium
GATTCACTACCGGGATCTGTCGAGCAGTTCATCTCTATTGGAATAGTGGTGCCATTTACCGGGTGAATCGCCATATCAGTTTTATGGAAATTATGTTCAATTACCTGATGATATACCTGCTGGAATCTATCGCTGGCTGGTTTGCTGCTTTCATCACGACGAAGATGAAACCATTGATTAAAGTGAGAACCGAGGATGTTGCCGGCTTCATCCTGTAACAACTGAGCCGCCTTGGCATTGCAGTATTGAAGAATGCCCTTATTGTCTACTTCAAGAACACCCTCTCCAGCAGCATTTAGAATCCGGTCTCGCTGAGAACCTATACGTATTGTTTCCTTTAGAGCCTGATCCAGTGTTACAAACTGTTTCACCTTGTTAAATAACGCTTTGGGCTCAATGGGTTTGGTAATGTAGTCAACGGCCCCGGCTTCATAAGCATATGAAATATCGCTGGGAGAACTTCCTTGAGCAGTTACCATGACAATAGGCGTGTCACGGTTGTCGACATCATTTGAAATAAATTCAGCTGCCTCATAGCCACTCATACCAGGCATATTAATATCGAGCAGGATGACTGCAACCTGATGTGTGAGAAGTAGTTTGAGGGCTTCTTCACCCGAGTCGGCATGAATGAATTCAATATTCTCTAAAGTCTCAAGAATTCGACAAACAGCATGCCGATTGGCTGCCTTATCGTCAACTATCAGTATCTTGCTCAGAATCGAGTGGCTCATATTGTGTATCAATTACTAAAAACCTGAAACATCTTCCTCCCAAGTGTAGTTGTCTTCAGCGCGATTGTTGGCAATTTAGGTATTTCATTTCACTTTATTAAATCCGGACTACTGCGTAAACCATTTGTAGATGGCGCCTGTTGCCCCTGCAGCAAAAGGTGTACCGGTCCCGCAGGGTGATGGCTATTCCGTCTATAGAACCAGATCGTTTGAGCTAACAGGAATAGAATTTGATCACCTTCGTAAAACCCAGATTAATCCCAGGCTTGCCGACGGGCCTTTAACCACTCTAACGTCTCGGACGTATGTACAGTAGGAAAATACTCAGCACCAACATACCCCTCGTAACCGAGTGAGTCGATCAATTCAAATATCTGATCAAAATTAATGACTCCCAGACCTGGTTGTGTTCGATTCGGTACATCTGAAAATTGTATATGCCCTGTCTTCTCAATAACCGCAGGCAAACCAGAAATCAAATCAGCTTCCATCACCTGCATATGGTAAAGATCATATTGCATCGATAATTCAATATCAGTCAGGGAGTCGATTAAATCAATCGTCTGTTGCGAACCATGTAGAAAGAACCCGGGCAAGTCTATGGTATTGGCGGGTTCGGTCACTAGTTGAATACCAAGATCGTGAGTAACTGCATAGGCCCTTCGTAAATTGCTGCAAAACACTTTCTGGCAGCTATCAACAGAATGCTCCGACCCAGGTCGTCCAGCCAGCACATTCAAAGACCGTGGCTGTAATATCTCCGCATACTCACGAGCCTGAATCAGCGCATATTCAAATTCAGATTCACGCCCCGGTACAGCAGCCAGACCCTGCCCGCCTTCCATAAAATCACCTGCTGGAACATTCATTAATGCCAGTGGCAATTGATGAGCATCTAATTCCGCCCGAAATTTTTCCGGGTTTTCCTCATAGGGAAATTGAATTTCGATGGCGTCAAATCCTGCTTTAGCTGATTCAGAAATTCGCTCTAGCAACTGAAATTCGCGGAACAGCGTAGATATGTTCGCAGAAAATTTTAACATTGAAATTAAATTGTATTAAAAATGATTTAACGCTCTACAACTACTACTGCTTTATCACTACCCAGGACTTCCAGTATACCAGCGGAAATAATCAGGATAACTCCAAGCCATTCCAGTGCCAGAACAGATTCGTCCAGCAGAATTGCTGCGCTGATCATCGCCACTAGCACCTCGGTCATCATCAAAATCCCGACTCGCCCCGGAAACAGGCGCGCCGAAGCCCAGAATATAGCAAAAAGACTCGGCACCAGGCCGAGCCAGCTGTAGCCCATCATCACCGGTATTGCGTCGATCCATATGTCGACAGCGGGAATCTGCGTAGAATCCGAAAGCATAACGCAACACGTTAATGCGACCAGAAACGCAAACAAATGCTGCCAGCCCACCATCACAGTTACACCGATATCCGGGTTTCTTTTAATTAACACAGCGGCGATTCCCCAGCATATTCCCGAAGCCAGCCCAAACCAGTCACCGATATTTACAGGCTGACTTTCGCTACTACTATCGCCAACAATAAAATATAAACCTACCAGGCCCAGAGCGATGGCCATCCATCGATTCCATTTAACCGATTCGTCGAGCAGGGAAATGCCGATCAATGTCGACCAGATTGGCGTTAGGTAAAACAATAATGTTGCTCGTACTACCGTAGTATGTATCAGCCCAATGCTATAAAACGTTACTGCACTACCGCTGAATAAACCAATGATCAGAATTGTCCCTAACCTGTTTCGAGACTGATTTCGAAAGTAGACCAGCAATGGTAATAAAATCACCAGTGGTACTGAGCTGGCTAATACCACAGCCCAGAGACCTGACATACCCAACTGTTCGATATATCGTAGCGGCCACCAGTAAATACCCCAGATTGCGGCTCCCAGGGTGACCGCCAGCGTTGGCAACGCGGTATTTTCGGCTTGTAAGGAATCTTCCATTTACGAAAAAATCAACTTTGTTGTTGCGCCACCTCTACAATCAGTCGACGCATCCACTGATGAGCAGGATTGTGTTGCAACAAAGGACTCCAGGCCACTTTTAAATCGATCGGTGGAATTTCAAATGGCGGTTCTGCGATGACCACTCGTGGATTATGCGCCTGCAATCTGCCCGCTCTTGCAGGAATCGTGACAATTAAATCTTTCTGTTCGGCCATCAACATGGCTGCCTGATAATGCCGGGTAAAAACAGTGATATGACGTTTTCGCCCCAGTTTGCTCAGGGCTTCATCTACCCATCCAAGACGCTGCACATCATCAGGATTAATACCGACACCGACACCCATGCCGGTTTTACTCACCCAGACATGCTGCGCCTGTAAATAGGTTTCAAGATTGAAATCATCTCGAATCGGATTATCAGCGCTGAACAGGCAGGCGAAATGATCCTGCCAGATAGTCATCTGATGAAAAGACTGCGGAATCGAATCGAAACGGTTGATGACCATATCGACCTTACCTTGCTCGACATCGTGAAAACTGACATCACTCGGTGTCATTATGTCCAGTGAGACGCCGGGTGATTCTTCACGCAAGCGGCGTAATATACTTGGAAATATGGTCGACTCAGCATAATCGCTAGCCATGATCCGAAACACCCGCTCGGCGCTGGCGGCCTCAAAATTAGCCTTCGGTTGAATCGCCTTATCTACCTTAGCCAGCACATCACGAATTATTGGTTGAAGCTCGTTAGCGCGCTCGGTAGGTGTCATGCCTTCGCTGGTACGAACCAGCAGCGGATCATCAAATAGATTACGCAATCGGCGTAGGCCATTACTCATTGCCGGCTGACTCAGGCCAAGATGGCTAGCGGCGCGGGTAACGTTTCTTTCTCTTAGTAATACATCCAGATACTCGAAAAGATTTAAGTCAATTTTACCGGTTTGCATCAGTCAAAAATCCTATTACTATTCGTTTTGTGAATAATAAGTATAACGTTCATTTATTTGAATTATAGATCGCATGAACTATTATTGACACCATCTTTAATTAATCCCCATTTTAGCAGGTCAATCATGAGCCAATACACCCAGGAAATCGAAGCAGTTACCTCTCTGTGCGCCTCACAGGGCGACAGCTGGAATGCTATTAATCCCGAATCGGTCGCTCGTATGCGCGCGCAAAACCGCTTCCAGACAGGCCTCAATATAGCCAGACACACTGCTAAAGTTATGCGTGCAGACATGGAAGCCTACGATGGTGATTCTTCTAAATATACTCAGTCACTGGGCTGCTGGCATGGTTTTATCGCGCAACAGAAAATGATCGCGATCAAAAAATATCAAAACACCACCAAAGGTTCCTACATTTATCTGTCGGGCTGGATGATCGCTGCATTACGTTCGGAGTTTGGCCCCCTGCCCGACCAGTCTATGCATGAGAAAACCACCGTACCAGAACTCATCGCAGAAATTTACACTTACCTGCGTCAGGCCGATGCGCGTGAACTCGGCGGATTGTTCCGTGAACTCGACGCTGCGCGTGAAGCCAGCGACAGTGTTAAGGAAAAAGGTATTCAAAACCAGATCGATAACCACGAATCTCATGTAGTACCGATTATTGCTGACATCGATGCAGGTTTCGGTAACGAAGAAGCCACTTACCTGTTGGCCAAGAAAATTATCGAGGCAGGCGCCTGTTGTATTCAGATCGAAAACCAGGTATCAGATGTTAAACAATGCGGTCACCAGGACGGTAAAGTCACCGTACCCCACGAAGATTTCATCGCTAAAATTAACGCCGTTCGTTATGCATTCCTCGAGCTCGGTGTCGAAGATGGAATTATTGTTGCGCGTACCGATTCACTCGGTGCCGGCCTAACCCAGAAGATCCCGGTAAGTACAACTGAAGGCGATCTGGCTTCACAATACAATGCATTCCTCAAGACTACCCCGATTGACTCAGCCGATGACGCGCTTAACGGCGACGTCGTTCTCAAGCGAGATGGAAAATTGGTTAAGCCGGTTCGCATGCCGAACGGTTTATTTCAGTTCCAGCAAGGCACAGGTGAAGCGCGTTGCGTACTCGACGGCATCACTGCGCTGAGGAATGGCGCCGATATGCTCTGGATAGAAACCGAGAAGCCTCATCTGGCACAAATTGGCGGCATGGTTGATAGCATTCGCGAAGTGATTCCAAATGCTAAACTGCTCTATAACAACAGCCCTTCATTCAACTGGACGCTAAACTTCCGTCAACAGGTATTTGATGCCTGGAGTAAAGAAGGCAAAGACGTCTCTGCTTACGACCGCGACGGCTTGATGAGCGTCGACTACGATGATACCGAACTGGCTACCACAGCAGACGATCGCATTCGTTCCTTCCAGGCCGATGCAGCCAGGGTTGCTGGTGTTTTCCATCACCTGATTACCCTGCCGACTTACCATACAGCAGCATTGTCTACAGACACTCTGTCTCGCGATTACTTTGGTGACGAAGGCATGCTCGGATATGTTAAGCAGGTCCAGCGTCAGGAAATCCGACAGGGCGTTGCCTGCGTTAAGCACCAGAACATGGCTGGTTCCGACATGGGTGATGATCACAAAGAGTACTTTTCAGGCGCACAGGCGCTGAAAGCTTCGGGTAAAGACAACACCATGAATCAGTTTGGCTGAGTTCAAGCACTGATTGTTACTTTAAAAAGGGCGGAATTAAATTCCGCCCTTTTTTTCTTCTGCCAGCGGCGTATCATGCGCAATCTTTAATTATCACTCGAAATCCTACTAATGGCAGAATTCTTCTTTGATTACGGTTTGTTTGCACTCAAAGCACTCACTATTGTTGTTGCTGTACTGATCGTCGTGGTTGGCTCAATCGCGGCCGGTATGCGTAGCAAGAAATCACCCCAGGGACATATAGAAGTCACCAAAATTAATGAAGATTTAAAGGATTTACAGGAAGCATTGCAACAGGCAGTTGTCGATCCCGATGTCCACAAAATTCAAAGTAAACAACGCCATAAGGCTGAAAAGGCCGAGCGTAAGGCAAACCTGAAGGCGCTTAAAAAAGCGGCCAAATCTGATGACAAAGATAAAACCGAGGCCGAGCGCAAACAACGGCTCTACGTACTCGATTTCCATGGCGATATGAAGGCCTCAGGCGTTTCCAGACTGCGGCGCGAAATAACTGCAGTATTATCCCTGGCAGAGTCTGAAGACGAAGTGCTGGTGCGTCTTGAAAGCGGTGGTGGCATGGTGCATGCCTACGGCCTCGCGTCGTCACAACTCCAGCGGGTTAAAGATCATGGTGTTAGTCTGACCGTTTGTGTCGACAAGGTAGCTGCCAGTGGCGGTTACATGATGGCCTGCGTCGCCAGTAAGCTCATTGCAGCACCATTTGCCATAATTGGCTCAATAGGTGTCATTGCCCAGTTACCAAACTTTCATCGCCTACTGAAGAAAAATGAAATCGACTTTGAAATGATTACCGCCGGCGAATACAAACGTACTTTGACAATGTTTGGTGAAAACACTCAGGAAGGCAGGGATAAATTCAAGGACGATATTCAGGACATCCATACACTATTCAAGGACTTCGTCTCACAACACCGTCCGCAGTTGAATATTTCTGAAGTATCAACAGGTGAGATCTGGTTTGGCCAACGCGCAATTGATCGATCTCTGGTCGACGAACTGATGACCAGCGACGAGTACATCGTCAAAGCCTGTGCCGAGTCCGATGTATTTGAGATCAAATACGAAGAGAAAAAATCATTGCCACAAAAGCTTGGGTTCGCACTCGACACAGCCATAGACTCGCTACTTTTAAAATGGTTTGACCGAGGTACTCGAAAGGATTTCTATTCCTGAGAATAGAAATCTGGTCGGCAGTTTGTATCTTCACTCTATGCCGGCTGTCGGCTGGTTTTACTGATAAATCAGGATTTTAAATCCAGGAATTGCGGAATTTCTGGCTCTCGGCCTGATCGGGTATTTCTGCCGCAAGAGCATTCACTAAATGCTGAAGATTATTGCTAGATTTCGAAAAATGCCGTACCAGTCTGTCGGCAAGCGGCCCTATATAGCCTGCATAGTCGTCCTGAATCCGGCGTAGCATATCATCATCAAAGGACGCGGCTGGAGCTACACCTTCCAGATTGGAAACACGTGAATTATCTATGCGGGTGCCACTAATTTTTTCCCACTGCTTAAGAAATGCTTCTCGATCTTCGGTTTGAGGAATTTCCCTGGCGACGAGAGTGGCCAACTCGTTACCTGAAGTACCCCCCGACTCGTGCTCTACCATAATATTTTTTGCTATCGGACCGACATAGTCAATCAGCAATTTAGTCATTGAGCTTAATTCATCTTTGCTGACTGATGCTTTCTGAGTCGACTTTTGCACAACAGCAGTAGCACTATCGGTTAACGGCGATATTTGTGATTTCAGTTTGGGCAATACCCTTTTAATTGCATTAATAAACTCTCTGGCATTCTGAAATCGCTTATCCTGAGTAACTGAGAGACCTTTTAATAAAATAGGAATTAATGCCGTCGGATACAAAATGGTATAGTCGATACGATTATTTGGCGGTAAATTGGTAATTTCAGGCAGACTGGAACAGGGTATTCCTGAATTTTTCGGCATCAAAGTTAACAATTCAAGAAACACCATAGCGACGGAAAACAAATCGGCGCGATAATCCACTTTCAAACCAAACATCTGTTCAGGTGCCATATACCTCGGTGTTCCGACAACGGCGCCCGTCATCGTTAATTCCGGGCCTTCAGCAATTCGAGCAATCCCGAAATCAGCCAGTTTAATATCCCGGCTATCTTTTAAAATCATGACATTGGCTGCTTTGATATCACGATGGACAATGTTTAGCTTATGGGCTGCTTCGAGTGCTTTCAATAAGCCTGAAATAACTGAGAGGGTTGATTGCAGAGTAATTGCCCGTCCTCGTTTGATAACCTGATCCAGTGAAGATCCCTCAACGAACTCCATCACGATGTATGGCATGTCACCATCCTGACCATATTCAAGTACGGTAACAACATTAGGATGGACACATCGAGCAGCTGACCTGGCTTCCCGCTTGAACCGCTCAAGAAATTCTTCACCATTTTTTTCATTAATGAGGCGTGGGTGCAGAATTTTAATAGCAACACGCCGTTCGATATCCGGATCAAAGCCTTCATAGACAACACCCATGGCACCTTCGCCAAGTGACGACATGATCCGGTATTTTCCGATAGTTTCGGGCAGTGCACTCATCTAAAACTAAACCTGAGACTTGTCCAGCAGTTTCACTGCACTGGACAAACTCCTGTACATCAGGTTGAACGAATGGCCCAGCGACGATAGTTCATCTTTTCCAGATTTGTCAAATTCGGCTACAGTCATATCCCCCTGACTGATCTCACTGGATTTTTCCGCAATTAGATTAATGCGTTTAATAATAATTAAATGCAGAAGCAGATTCATGACCAGCCAGATAACCAGAAATACCCCACCGAGAATAATCATAAAGGTATAAAAAGTCCTGTCTGCTCTTTCAATGGGAATAGTCATCGGTACATTAACAATTTGCGCACCAATAATTTCATTGTGTTTCCAGCCAAAGCCATTATTTCGGCCATATTTTTTTAACATAGACGGCGGCGCCATTTCAGGATTTCCATGACAGGCAAGGCAGCCTTGTTTGGTAATTTTAAAAGGGCGGCCGAGAAACATATACTGCCCTGTCGGCGTCGACCTGACTCCGGTATATTCCTTTACATCCTGATAATTTCTAAAATACTGAATAATATCTTCTTCCCAGGCGTTGGCTTTATGCTCAGGGTTAGTCGGGTTTAAAGCCGCTTCCTTGTAGGAATAGTCCGGATAGGCATTGCGCAACCGATTCATATTAGCGGTTGCTGCATAGGCAGGAACGGTCTGAGACAGAAATTCATCGGTTTTGATTTGTCTGAGTAAAGGTCTAATTTCCTCTACGGTATAGGAGCGCATGCTTCTGGCTGCTTCCATCATGATTCTAGCCTTCAGAGCAACCTCATCTTTGGCATTTTGAAGCAGAACATCTTCGATGAGGAAAGTCGCCCCGGCAAAGCCCAGCGCAAATACAAGAAACATTGCCAGATTAAATTTAAACCGAATACTCATTTCCCCGCCTCTCGTCTATTCGATTGATTTTATTGTTATCTTTCTCCTCTCGGAGACATCCCGATATTACATTAATTTAACAAACCTTTGTTATACTGGATCACAATTTTTAAACGGATCTGTGCGCGGTGGCTGACAATCACGAAATAACCGTACTGTTTGCCGATATATCGGGCAGTACCCGTCTTTATGAGCTCATGGGTGATCAACTTGCTGAAGAACTCATATCGACAACGCTTAAACAACTTTCTTCCATTATCGAAAAAAACAACGGCAATATCATTAAATCCATCGGAGACGAGCTGATGTGCCGGTTTCCGAGTGGTGATGACGCAATAACAGCAGCAAAGAAAATGCACGAATTTCTTGCTGAAAAAACCGCACCGTCCAGAGAGTACAAACTCACCATTCGGGTCGGCGCCCATCATGGACCGGTGATAGAAAACGATAGCGATATCTTCGGCGACAGTGTCAATATTGCGGCACGTGTAACCGCTCTGGCCCGTGCTGGTAAAACGCTGATCACCGCATATACCTATAATCAGCTATCTGACTTACATAAAAAATATTGTCGCCATTTCATACAGACGACAGTAAAAGGCAAAGAACAACCGATAGATGTCTACGACGTTACCTGGGAGCAGACCGATGAACTGACCAGAATTGTCGGGCAAAGCACTGCCAGTGCCTCGAAAAATGCTTTAACACTACGCTATAGTGACAACGTTCTGAAACTGTCTTCACTGACATTGACAAACGCCAAGCTCGGACGAGGTAGCAGCTGTGACATGATTATCCCCTCACCTCAGGCATCCAGAGAGCACTGCAGCATCGAATATAATCGCGGAAAGTTTATTTTTACTGACCATAGCGCAAATGGCAGTTACCTGCGCCATAATCAGGCCGAATTATTCTTCCATCAGGAAAGAATCCCATTATTGGGTGATGGACAAATCAGCCTGGGGGAGCCCTCGGCCGATAATTTTGAATACCTGCTTGAGTATTCGATTGACAGTGAGTGAGTATGGAAATTAGTGCATTAGATATACCGGCACTATCTTCTTATTTTAAATCTGCCCTGCCCGAGCTGGGTGTTTTGAGACTGGCAGAAAAATTCCCCAACGGTCAGTCAAATCCGACATTTCTGCTTCATTGCGATAGCGGAAAATATGTACTAAGACGCAAACCACCGGGGAAATTACTCAAATCAGCACATGCTGTTGATCGCGAATTTCGAGTACTCAGCGCTCTTACTGACACGAGAGTGCCTACCCCCCGGGTTCTTCATCTCTGCGAAGACGAGACTATTATCGGTTCGGTATTTTATGTTATGGCATATATCGAAGGTCGAAGCTTCTGGAATCCAGCATTACCCGAACTCAATAATTCAGATCGCTCAGTAATTTTCAATCAGATGGCACGGACACTGGCAGCTATACACGATGTAAAAATCGACGCAGTTGGCCTGTCTGATTTTGGCCGACCGGGAAATTACTACGAACGTCAGATTACACGCTGGACCAGTCAGTATCGCGCATCAGAAACCGAGACTATTACCGCCATGGAGGAAGTTATCGGATGGCTTGCCGGAAATATGGTGGCAGACGATGGCCGCCACTGCCTGGTACACGGCGATTATCGCCTCGACAATATTCTGTTCGCAACAACTGAACCGCTGGCTATCGCTGTACTAGACTGGGAGTTGTCTACACTCGGCCACCCATTTGCCGATATTGCAGCACAATGCGCCTTTCTACGCATGCCACCCGAAGCCGGTATCCGAGGCCTGGCCGGCATCAATCGCAGAGCGCTCGGTATCCCCGAAGAAGATGAATATGTCGATGCCTATTGTCAATACGCCGGTATTAACAACATTAGTAACTGGCAATTTTATCTGGTATTCAGCCTGTTTCGCGCAGCCGGCATTGCACAGGGTGTACGTAAACGCTCAATGGACGGAAATGCATCGAGTAGCAGAGCGATGGAGATTGGTTCACTGGTCGAACCCTTTGCCAGACTGGCACTGGGATTAATTTGAAGCAGATTAATCAGTTACCCGGCAGCGATTGACAAGAACACCCAGGCCCTCAATCTCGACTTCCAGCAAATCATCATGTTTTAACCAGATTGGTGGTTCGCGAAACGCACCAACACCATGCGGTGTTCCAGTAATGATGACATCACCCGGCAACAGGGTTAAAGCCTGAGTTAGATATTCTATCAGATACGGAATTCGATAAATCATCTGACCCGTATTCGAATTTTGCATCAAATTACCGTTCAAACGGCACTGAATAGAAAGTGCATTTGGATCGTCAATTTCATCACCGGTAGTCAGGCAGGGCCCGAGTGGACAGAAACTATCGATACACTTCCCCCGCAACCATTGATCGCCGGGGCGCAACTGTAAATCACGCGCGCTGATATCATTGGCGATGGTATAACCGGCGATATAATCGAAAGCATTTGCTTCACTGACCTGTTTAGCAGTTTTACCGATAACGATAGCGAGTTCGGCTTCATAGTCGACTTTTTCTGTCAATGAGGCTGACCAGTAGATATCCGCACCACTACCGATAATCGAGGAGGGGAACTTGCAAAACATTGTGGCGACTTCGGGCATCGGCAACTGACACTCCTGCACATGGTCGAGGTAATTCAGGCCGATAGCAATAACCTTACTCGGGTTCGGTACCGGCGATAGTAGTTTGACATCAGATAACGGCAATTCTGCTTGCCGTTGATCCGCCAGAAGCCGGGCCTGTTCAAGGGCCGGTTCACCCATTTGCAAGAAGGTAAGCATGTCATCAGGAAGTGACCCATTACTGGCTTCATGCAAATTAAGAATGAATTCACCCTGTAACAAGCCCAGCCCTACAGATTTTTGATCCTGCTGATAACTGATTAATTTCATTTGGATACCAACTCACATGGTTTACGGACATTCCATCAAGATCAGGTCATTATAGGGCATGCTCTGCAGATCCCGCTACCAATGACAGGAGTGACGAACCATTAACACCCTGGGCTTTTCGAATTCAATGTCCACTATGCTTAGCTGCCACTGAACTATGTTTGATTGAGTAGCCCATTAACCCACTGCCTTACGTGTACCGCCATCTTACTTTGCGCAGAAAACACCAGGTAGTAGCCTTTATTAGTATGCATCCTCAATCCCGGTATTTCTAATAACCACTGGTTAGCGAGATATGGGTCAGCTAGCTGCTCCCAGGCCAATGCTATCCCCTTGCCTTCCATCGCTGCCTGTAACGATAACGCGTAGTTGGAAACAGGTAGCGTATCTTTGGGATATCTATATTCAACCCCGTTTCTGGTAAACCACTCAACCCAACCCAGCCACTCGTACTCACCAAAATCCTGAATAACCAAAGGCAGGTCTCTGATATCTTCCAGCGAAAGCCGCTCAAGATCCAAACCATACCGCTTTGCAAATTCTGGTGAGCAAACAGGAAATGCGATCTCTTTAAATAACAACAGGCTCTCATCATCATCCCATTTACCCTCTCCCACTCTGACTACCAGATCGGCTTCATCAGTCGACAACTGCGTACCGCCTTCAGAGCTGATCAATCGCAGCTTCCACTCTGGAAAACTCGTCATCAGGGACCGGATTCGAGGTAATAGCCACATTTGAGCAAATCCATGAGTACACTCAACCGTGAGAATTTTTGATTGGGATTCAGCTTGCATTTCCGCGCAGGCAGTTCTTATCGCATCGAAACCGGAAACGCTGGCCCGATACAGTAGTTCGCCATTTTCTGTGAGCTTTAATTTATTGTGCCGACGTTCAAATAATGTCACTTCCAGATGACTTTCCAAATTGGTGATGAATCGACTCACCGATGGCTGGGCCATACCTAGCCGTTCACCGGCCCGGGTAAAACTGTTGTGCTTTGCCGCTTCTTCAAATACCAGTAGGGCATTAAGGACAGGGATCAATTGACGGGAATGATACATATAATTATTTTATTACATTAATATAAAATTTCCTCGTATAACATAATATTACAACAATTTACAATTTAATTATTAGATGCAGAAAATTTACTACAACAGTAAGCAGACATGATTGACGAATTCAAATTTCCGAACGGGATTGAGCTATTGCAACGCTGGCAGGATAACGATCCGGCAGCCTGCGAGAGACTCACAGAAATACTCGACAAAACAATTGAAGGTCAGTACGACCACATTTTTCATGGCCCGGCCCCGAGGGACAGAGTGCACATATCTGGCCCTGTCGATTTATTGAGCTTAACCATTATGTATCGACTCTACGCAATTAATGCTGCAGAGTTTTATAAAGAGAACGCAGAGAGGTTTGTTCGCACGTCATTAATGACACAACGATTGATGGGTATGCCCAAACATTATATTAGCTGGCCAGTGTATGGTTTTACTGCGGAGGCACTGGGACAAACCATGATTTATTCCGATCAGTATTCGCCTGGTGCCGACCCGGATGAACCGCTGTTCAATCATGACAACTGGCAGGAAGTCCAAACCCCCGATTTATGTACAGGTATACCAAAACTACTAGATGACATTGTAGATAGTTACCATCGACTAACCGGGCTACAACCCGTCCTGCACCTGTGTGCACCCTATAGCACTGCGGCCGACACTTTTGGCCAGGAAGCTATCATTTCGGCGCTATCCCATGACCCAGACTTCGTCAATCGCTTCCTCGATCTACTAGCTGACAAACTTCTCGAACCCTGGATAAATCATTTTTTTAATCGATATCCTGCAGGCAGGGTGGAACTCAGCGATGCCTCGGGATCACCGTTTTTTATCGGCCCACAAAATTGTAGAAATATCGCCATAAGGGCGAGCAAACGATTAAGAGATAGAAACCCCTGGGGTGACCGCGTATACAGCGCTAACTATCGCGGTGACTATGTCACCAGGGCAGTCAAAGCAACGGGCAGAGGTTCAAGGCGTCGCAAAAAGCAGAATATTGATATCACTGAAATGAGCCTGGAGGATTTATCCCAGGTTAAATACAGCGTTTGTGCGGACTTCGTAATCCGTCTGGCCGAAGATCGAATTCCGCTCGACTTCTACGAACAGCAGGCAATAAAACATAACACTCCCCTGTTTCTGGGTATTGGCGCAACACAAATAGATCGAAACAGTATCGCGGACTTAAATACCGCCAGGATTGAAACAGAAAACTTCACTCGGGACTATGTCGAGACCATTAAGCGCGTTGCCAATCAGGTTATCAGTGATGGTTATGAATCCCGAGATCCGCCCTGGCCCGGAACCATCTATTTCGAAGACATTAGTGCAGAATCCAGCTTCGAGCTGATTAAAACTATACTAGCTACCACATTTGAGCATGGAAAATTATCCAGCGCAGTGGTTATCGGCTAGCCATTCTTCCCGTGTCTGAATTCGACTGATTACCGCAGCCTTGTTAACAGGGCGCTCATCGGCTGCTCGACGAAAGCTGCCCAGACGAGCCACATGCTATCTATGCATGGTCACCAAAACCACTGGTTACATTGAAGTACATGCTGATCGATCTTCCTGTCTCCCGGAACCTGATTTAGGAGAAACTGGGTCAGTGCACAGTTTTCTCTAATATAAGAAACAATTCGGATCTGACCCTGAGTTTTCTACAGATGCCTAAACGTATGGGATCGGCACCGAGTCGAACACCTTTATATTACCGGGGATACCGACCAATGCCTGGCTGAAGCCGTTTAGACCAGCTGTTGGGCCGCCACCACCACGAATTAATACCTTACCATCCGCCCTTAATCCATCAACGTTGAACGTAACACCACCCATAATAGTTTTCAGTTTTTCAATACTCATCCCCGCCGATGGGATCAGCAAAATCTGCAGGTTGCTGGCGTCCTTTAGCTTGTCTTTGTGATGATCGAGACAAACTTCCATTCCAAACGTGATACCGTTGATATTGAAAACACCTCCTCCCATTCGTTCATCCTGAAACTTCGAGGGACCGGAATCGTGTCTGGCGCCTAACTTACCATGGCCTATGATTCGAACATAAGCACCAGCTCCCCTGTCCCGAAAATCGATACCAGACCTGAACTCTTTGGCGACGAGATGATCCGTCTTTCCTTTTTGTATGAGCGCCACATTGTCGACCGTAGCACCGTAAATACCCTCCTGCACATTGTGACCTGCTCCCCTGGCACACTCTGCAATGGTCTTGCCCACCGAATTTGGATCTGGCCTGAAGCTTACATCTTTGGCCGAATTGCAGGTAAAACAATAATGTTTCACATCTACTGCCGCCGATATGGCAGTACCAAATACCAGCAACCAGTCATCGAACTGAGGTTTCGCTGTACCGTCATTTCCTCCGCGCAGTAACGGCATTATTTGCGAAACAACGTCAGGTGTATAAGCGCCGTATCGGCCTCGGAAATAGAACTCTGGTGCCATGAATATTTTTAACGTCCTGGGATCGTGAAGTTGCGGCACAGGCACAAATACGCGAGCCTGATTGACTGCAATTTTCATTTTCCGTACACGCTCGAGCATGTCATTCTGATCGTCCAACATCCCCTGATATTCGACTCTGCCTTTGGTATCAAACCCACCAGTAGTCACGCTGTAGCTGACACAAACTACGTTGTCGTATTTTCTGACGAGCCCCATGAATTGCGATTTGCGTTTCACTACATCCAGCAATGCGTTCAACGCCGGATTCGGAGTTTTAGAAGTCGTTTTTAATTTGATGCAACTTTTTTCCAGATCGGCCAAAAGATTTTTCCTGGCCATTTGAGAATGGGCTCGAGCATACTTCTCCAACATATCGTCAATATCGACAACGGTTCGATCAAGCGGCTTCTTATGCAAAACGAAGGCATCGGTTGCCCAGGCCATTTTCCATGGTATATCTTCGTATCGCATTTCATCCACCCTGGTTATACCTGCGATCAACAATTAAGAGCCTGAAAAGACGGCAGTCCTCAGGCGATCAACAATGTTGTTTATCTCAGATTAATCATACACGTTTCATCAAAATCAAAAAATATCTAATGCCAGGCTTATGACCAAATAAAGCTAGTTATACATTAAGCGAAGCATGCACAAAATACAGCCATTTTCCGAGATTATGCGCTTTGTGAAA
>JAAEOZ010000201.1 GCA_024222685.1 Gammaproteobacteria bacterium
CATCGGAATTGAAATTACGGGTTGCTCGAATTTAGCGGCAACAACTGATTAAGGTCTGTTACTCGAATAAATTAGCATAGGCTGTCTTGAACTTGTTGAAGCGTGCATGGGCGTAGGGAATAAAGCGAATTTTCTGGATTGGCTCGATGGCCAGAGGTATTGCAGCTAGTGCGTACTTGTAATCAGAAAGGATGAGTGTCAGGCGGGTGTCGCGCAATAGTCTGTCATGAGCTTCTTCTCTTTGCCTGGTGCTGTGGTACGAGGTATTGTCGAGATAAAAACTGATCAGCATACTCAGTTCCCGGTCGCTGAATTCCGGTTCGGCAATACGGAAGTAAGGATACATTGCCAGTTTATGCTGCATCACGGTTTCGGCGAACAGGTTGGAAAAATCGTAAGCCCTGTGATTCAGGCAGGAGAATTCGAAGTCCAGCAATTTAATCTCCCCGCTGTCGAGTTTCATAATGTTGCCATGGTAAGTATCGTTGTGACAAAAGGTCAGCTCATCGTCGGGAAGGCAGCGTTTGACCATGGCCAGGGTGTCGGGGCTGTATAAATCGCGCAGCGATTGGCACAGGGCTGCTTCGTTGTCCGGGAAGAGGCTCAGGTCACCCTCGAGTACCTTTTGCGCCAGCCCGCCCCATTTTTCATGCATCATGTCGAAAAAAGGTCGCTGTGGCAGACCTATGGGGCTTAGCTGGTGCAGTCGGTAGAGTCGATCCGCTATTTGGCTAAGTATATCAGGCTCGAACAAATCTGCGGGTAGCAGCGTTCGTCCCGTGTAAAATTCCTCGATGCGACAGGATTGATTGTAGAAATAGCAGTTTGCTGCAATATCGTTTTCGCCGAGCGTTAGAAATACAGACTTTTCGGTTTCGAAATCAAGTATCGCGTTTTCTTTGCCTTCGAGGCGGCGGTAGAGGACGGCTGCTGGATGCACCGGCTTGCTGCAGCGAATGCCCATGGTAAATGAGGAAAATCCTTTAGGATCGTCAAAATCGAAATCTTCGCAGGCAAGCTGACGCCATTCGGGTAAGATTTCCTGACAGAGGTGAAAAATTTCATCTTTCAAAAGGATGCCTGCCGGAGAGCCGTTAGTATAAAAGTTTCAGGTGACAGTATACTGGTTTGCTGTCCATGGTGTGCGGGAATAGCTGGAATTACGGTAACAGTGGCACAGCCTTCAGATAACAAAGGCAAACAAATAAGAGCTTACTCAAATAACCGGAGGTACATTCGAGAAATTCTCACTCTCTAAATCTCCAAATAATCAAATACTTGAGTAACTTTTTTCAAGTAATTACTATTTACACATTAGAATTTCTTGAGGATAATAGTCGGCCTGTCTTTTACCGGCATCCCTATGTCTGAAACAGAAAACGGATTTCAATGGCGTTCGCAGTCTGCATTGGTTGTCGTAGCGGCCGGTGCAACTTTAAGCCTTAATGATTTTCTAACCTTTCCGACCATGGTGACTCAGAACGGTGGTGGGGCATTTCTGATTTTCTATATTTTATTCCTTATCCTGCTTGGATTACCGTTAATGATCGGAGAATTATTACTCGGTAGGATTTCTCGAACAGACCCGACCCATTGTTTCGAGACGCTCGCCAGCCGGCATAAGGCGTCGGTTTATTGGAAACTCATCGGCTTTATGTCGGTGGTCGCGGCAGTACTCATTGTTTCTACTTTTAGTGTCATTGCGGGTTGGACAGTGGCTTATTTCGTCAAGACCGCGATTGGTGTCTATGAAGGCGTCAACGCAGACATCTCAGCCAGACTTTTCGATGATTTTCTTATCGATAGCGAACGCATGGCTTTCTGGCACACGATATTCGTATTACTTTTATTATTTATTGTTTCACAACCGATTAAGATCGGTATTCAGAAATTGTTCTGCTGTTTACTACCTGCCATGCTGGTACTGCTTGTCATCGCTTTAGTGCAGGTAGCATTCTCTTCGGATTTAACTCAAAGCGTTAAGCATTTTTTATATACCGATTTTGGTGTGGTTAGCTCGGATACGCCATTGCTGGCATTGCAACGTGCATTTTATACGCTGACACTTGGCCTGGGTGTGATGATGGCAATTGGTCGTTATATACCTTCGA
>JAAEOZ010000202.1 GCA_024222685.1 Gammaproteobacteria bacterium
CGGTCGCCTCTGTATCCTGTTGAGGCACATCTTCCGAAGCCTTAGCATCCTTACCATCGATAAATGCTTGCCATTGCGGTGGAATAGGGCGCATATCGTTGGCATTGGGCTTTTCGAGCTCGGTCAATTCCTCATCGCTAAGCTGATCGTGTACTTTTTTATGCGCTATGCCTTTATGGCAGTCGATGCAGGTGTTGCCTGCCAGCATACCGTTGATGTGCTGTTTACGCGCTCGCTTCTTTTGATTCTCGGGATTCATTGAGTTGAAGTCATGGCAGTTTCTGCATTCACGAGAGTCTGTCATCTTCATGGCTTTCCAGACATTTTTTGCCAGAGCCAGGCGTTTTTTATCAAACTTTTCGGGCGTGTCTATCGATCTTAAAACTTTATGCAGGATTTCATTACTGGCCTGAACCTTCCGTACGAGCTTATGCACCCAGGGATCGGGTACGTGGCAATCGGAGCAAGTCGCGCGCACACCACTACGGTTAGTGTAATGTATAGTATCTCTGTATTCCTGGTATACGTTTTCTTCCATTTCGTGACAGGAAATACAAAACTCCAGGGTATTGGTAGCTTCCATCGCTGTATTGAATCCACCCCAGAATACGATACCGACGATCATGAAAAACAATGCTGCACCAAGTGTCGTGCCCATCAGTACTTTGCGAGACATTAAGCCAAATTTTGGAGGCTGATTACCCATGATTCAAGTCATCCTGATTTTATATTGGTTGTTAGCGAAACGTCCTGCGGGAATGGCGTCTTGCAAACAACCAGTTTTACAAAAAAGGGCGGACAGTCCGTTGAGATTGCCCGCCCATTTATACGCTTTATCTGTAACGTTAAATCACGTTACGTGGTTAGTGCGGTTGTGCACGTTGAACTTACCTGTGGGAGTGGTCAGTCCTTTTATACGCTTGATTTCTTTAAGCGTTTTTGAGTCATAAACCACGATCTCACCTGTTGGGTTACCAGAATCCTTACGATTCCAGACTGAAACCCAAACTTCGCTACCATCGGCGTTAAACTCCATGTGTACTGCTGCTTTTCCATCTTCTTCGGTGACGCGAATGGTTTTAACGATTTTACGAGTTTTCTTGTCTATAACCTGAACACTTTGCTGGACTGCAGGCTCAGGATGCTTGGTCTGGTCAGCCCATACATAGTCAGACTTAGGATGGGTGCGGATGAATACACCCGGGCCGTCTGTATCGACTGTGTAACAAATCTTCCAGGCTGCATCTTTGTGACCCTGAGGATCATTACCCCAGACGGTAATCTTGCCTTCACCCAGGTGAGTGGTGCCACCAACTGGGCCACATTTCGCATCGTTCCAGTTGGCACCGGGCCCAGGATGAGGCAGCTTCGCAGTATCGATCATGGCTTCGAGCTTGCCGGTTTGTGAATCGACAATTACCATTTTGTTGGAAGCATTAGCGGCGATCTGGAAGTAACGTCCGCTGGGATCAAAGAAACCATCGTGCAGATACTTGGCTGAATTGACCTGCTTGATGTTTAGATTGTCAAGATCGGTGTAATCTACCTGCCACATCTGACCCAACTCTTTCATCGCAACCCAGAATGAAGATTGTTTTGGAGTTGTGTAAATCGCTGCCACACGAGATTCGTTAACATAATCGCCATCGACATTCACGCCACGAGTTGATACCACTTTCAGCGGTTCCATAGTTACTGCATCGAGGATAACGAAGTGTGGTGGCCAGTAGGCGCCACCGACAACGTATTTGCCATCACCAGAAACGGCTACGTCACGAGCGTCGTAAGCCATTTGCGCTTCAGCAACCAGCATGCTGCCGGGCTGTTGCCACAGGTCGATTTTTGTCATTTTACCGTCACGACCCTGGGTGTACCAGAAACGACCTGCAACCCCACCGACCGGCTTTTCAATATCGTGGTGCTCGGTAGCCTTGAT
This sequence comes from Gammaproteobacteria bacterium, assembly GCA_024222685.1. Lineage (GTDB taxonomy): Bacteria > Pseudomonadota > Gammaproteobacteria. Next base: position 1,937 of record JAAEOZ010000202.1, read on the forward strand.
AACGTGTACCGCGTAACCGGTATCGATATGGTCAACGATTTCGTGTTTATCGCCGTCGATAATGGCGATCTTGCCAGCATCACGTTCTATAACGACAAAGAAGTTCTCCCAGTTACGGCCATGTAATGGTTTTGTTGGGTAATCCTTTGGTTCGATATAAACTTTATGACGCTCTTTCATCAATGCCAGTGACATTTCAGGTGGAACTGGTGGCTCCATCTGAATGTAGCGGGCGAGAAGGTTAATTTCTTTCTCGGAGAAAATATCATCGAAGTTGTTCATACCACCCTCGGTACCTAACTTGATAATTTTACTCAGTCGTTTGGTTCCTAATTTAAGAGTACCCTTGGATTTTTTTGCTTTGTTAGGTTGTGGTAATAAACTTTTACCCGTGGCACCTTTTCTCAATACACCATGACAACCAGCGCAACGCTGGAAATACATGCCTTTCGCCTGTTCAAACTCGTCAGCGTTAAGTGGTTCAAATTTCTTGGCTGCCAGTGCAGCTCCCGACGTAGCGGCTATTCCCAAAAATGCGCTAAGCATTATTACGCCGCATTTAAACTGTTGTTTTACGTTCATCGACTTCTGCTCCTGTTTAAAGTATTCAACTCCCTGCCGAAATTATTGACAGGGCTATTCATTGACGAATACGACAGTATTCCGCAGGGCAGGACCCATCCTTGACTTTTGTCAAAAGCAATTGTTAATGATTAAGCGTGGATTGATCTAAGTCAATTTGGTGCTGATTAACCTGGGCTCGGGTGTGACTTCAGGAAGTTATGTTCTTTTTGGCCTGGCCGCGTAATACATTCTTCTGAATTTTACCGGTTGCAGTTTTGGGAAGTTCACCAAAAATTACGCTTTTCGGTCTCTTAAAGCGGGCCATGTTCTCGGCACAAAAGTCGATCAACTCCTGTTCACTGGCTTGCTTGCCAGACTTGAGTTCGACAAATGCACAGGGTACTTCGCCCCACTTTTCATCGGCTAACGCGACCACTGCGGCTTCTCCAACTGAAGGGTGTTTATATAGCACTGATTCGATTTCTACTGACGAGATATTTTCACCACCCGATATGATGATGTCTTTAGCACGATCTTTCACCTGGATATAGCCATCCTGATGGACAACAGCGAGATCGCCACTAAAAAACCAGCCATTATTAAATGCTTTATCGGTGGACTCGGGGTCTTTTAAATAGCCTTTCATCGTTGTATTCCCACGAATAACAATTTCGCCAATTGTTTCACTATCCCAGGGCACAGAATTGCCGGTTTGAGGGCTAATAACATCCACCGCTTCGGTCATCGCAAAGCGGACACCCTGGCGGGATTTTAGCTCGGCCTGCCTTTCGGGGCTCTCGCTTGCCCAGCTATCCTGTGGCGCAGCCTGTAAAATATGACCAAAGGTCTCTGTTAGGCCGTAGACATGCATAACTTCAAAACCGAACTGGGTCATGCTTTCGAGTACCCGTGCAGGGGGAGGTGCGCCGGCCGTCATAACATTGATTGTTCTGGCGAAATTTTTCTGATCATATTCAGATGCATTTGCCAGCATGTTGAGGATGACTGGAGCACCGCCAAAATGTGTGATTTGATGCTCTTCGACCAGATCAAAAAGCAGTTTTGGATTAAATGTGCGCATGCAGACAATCGTGCCGGCAACCGCTGTCATGGTCCAGGCATGCCCCCAGCCGTTGCAATGAAACATAGGCACGGTGTATAGATAGCGCGGGTGCTGTGGCAGAGACCAGGATACAACAGTACCCATGGTCATTAGATAAGAACCACGATGGTGATAGACAACCCCTTTGGGATGCCCGGTAGTTCCCGAAGTATAATTCAGTGTGAGTGCCTGCCATTCATCTTCTGGCATACGCCAGTTAAATGTTTCATCGCCGTGTTCGACCAGATCCTCGTAATAACTGAAATCAACATTATCTGGGAGTGGCGGTTTTTCGATGGCATCAGCATCGTCGATGATAATGATTTCGGGTTGTAACTGGCAGGACTGAAGCGCCTCTTCAAGTACGGGCCATAGCTGACGATCAACCATAAAAACCTTCGATTCGCCATGGTCAATGATGTAAGACACCGTCGCTGCATCCAGCCGGGTGTTAATAGTATTTAAAACGGCGCCTGCCATTGGAACCGCAAAATGTGCTTCAAACATTTCCGGCGTGTTGAATGCAAACATCGACACGGTATCGTTTTTGCCCAGCCCACGAGCTGCCAGGCTGGAGGCAACACGTGTGCATCTGGTTCTGGTTTGCGCCCAGGTATATCGACGACTGTTATAGATAACTGATTCCCGTTGCGGATAAATGTCGGCAGTGCGTTGTAGAAATGACAAAGGTGTTAGCGGAACAAAACTCGCATCGTTGGCTTTTAGTTGATCATATTCAGTTGTCATTTCATGCCTCGCTTCTAGTTACGGACGGGTGAGCCATTCTCCAGCATGGTCTCAATTCGCTCCCGTGTTGCATCGGTTTGCACGAGAGTTAAAAACGAACGTCGTTCGGCATCGAAGAACCCCTGTTCGCTGCAGACGGTTCCAGCTTCAACATCGCCGCCTGTGACAATACGCGCCATCTCGGAACCGACCGTGACATCATGTGGCATAAACAATCCCCTGTCTCGGGATTCCTGCAACCAGCTGCACATCTCTTCAAAAACTGGTTTACCCGGCAGGGCTAATTCAGGGCGAACAAACGCTACCTGTTCAACTGGATTTTTTATTGCAGCTATGGCTTCGCTTAGGATACGATCACGATTTATCATAAAACGATCATTACGGCGCAACATTGCCTGTTGTTTGGCAATGATCGGCGAAGTTGCCGTCTTACCATAACCAAGATTCATAAATGCCTTCCAGCAGGCTTTTGAAATGTCTTCCTCGCACTTGAGAAGTTCTATCCAGCGATAAAGGGTTTCTTTACAACCACCGCCTCCGGGAACCACACCTACCAGAGATTCAACCAGACCGGTTACTGAATTAGCATGGCAGATAACCTGTTTTGCATGTAGCACGACTTCGAATCCGCCACCAATTGACATGCCTACAGGAGCCGCAACAACAGGGAAAGGGGCATGAGCCATTCGATGAACTATGTTCTGAAAATCGGCAAGAAATTTATCGAGCCCATCAAGATCATCCCGGCGTATAAAATCTCGTACGCCCTGCAAATTAACACCACAGGAAAAATGTTGCGCATCATTGTGAACAATCAAGCCACGCATGCCTTTCTGTTCAACACTTTCAATAGCATCGCTTAACATAGCCATCGAATCTGCATCAAGTGCATTGGCCTTACAGTGGAATTCTAGCAGTGCAATGCCGTCAAGATCGTACCAACTGGCAACATCACGGCTATTCTCGGGTGTCATTGTTAAGCGTTTTTCAGAAAACCGAATAATACCTTCTGCACGCTTTATTCCACGCCAGTGATTATCAGTTCTGCGTGATTGTAGTTGATTGCCGTGAACGCGATAAAAACTGGATCCCTGCGCCTGTGCCAAAAACTCAGGTACTGCCATATCATCTTTCTGTAGACGATCGATAAAATAATCTACGCCAATTTCGTCGATTAGTTCGAATGGCCCCTTAATCCAGTTATAACCCAGTTTCATGGCATCGTCGATGCCGACAGGATCATCACCGACCTCGGGTACAAGCGACGCTGCGTAGCTAAGTGTTCTTGATAGCACACGCCAGGCGAATCGGCCATATATGCTGTCATCGTCGACTAAATGCTTTACGCCTTCATTTTCAGCCTTTTCCGCAATCCTTAAGTTCAGACGCGGTGCCGATTGATAGGTTTCCTCTTCCAGATCAAGCACCTGCCTTCCATTTTCGCCATCGCGATAAAAACCTTTGCCCTGCTTATTGCCGGTCTGTCCATTGGCGATCATTCGAGTCATTAACGGGATTTTTGCAGCCTCGACATGAAAAGCGTCACCAGGTGGAAGTATATTCACCAGGCTTTGCACCACATCGGACATCAGGTCGATGCCTATTAAATCGTATAAGCCGAATACTCCAGTCTTGGGTATGCCCATCGGGCGGCCAAATAACGCATCGGCTTCCTGAGGCTTCAGGCCCAGTTCAAACGCAGCATGTAATGCACACTGAATCGAAAATACCCCCACTCGATTGCCGAGAAATCCGGGTGTATCGAGGCAAGGTACGACGCCTTTGCCTAACTGCTGTTCGCAGAATCGATCCAGAATATCCATAATAGCTGGATCAGTATCCTCACCACGAACCAACTCCAGCAAACGCATGAAGCGTACTGGATTAAAGAAATGCGTGATGGCAAATCGTTTTCGAAATGCCAGTGGCATGTTTTCGACTAATAGTCTGATAGGAATAGTGGAGGTATTCGAAGTGATAATGGCCTGATCGTGACAGGCCTCATTGAGTCGTTTGTATAAGTCCTTTTTTATGTCCAGTCTTTCAACAACAGCTTCTGCAATCCAGTCGCAACTGCTTATTTCGTTGAAGTTATCACGCGTATTGCCGGTCTGGATGAAAGCCTCAGCCTGTTTACTGATTAGCCCGGGCTGGTTTGGATCACGTAATCGATCCAGACCTCTTTCAGCCAGCGCATTCGGGTTATCCTCCGAGGGTAAATCAAGAAGCCAGACTTCAACACCGGCATTTGCTACCTGACCGGCGATACCGGCACCCATGGTACCTGCACCAATCACCGCGACCTTGTTAATACTCATGCTTTACTTTACTCCGAACACTCTATCGACCCAATAAACTCGCGTAGGCAAACCAGACAGCGCTTAGGTGCTTCTATCGGCAGCATATGACCGTAGTTTTCGATCACCGTAACTTTTGCATTCATGGTATTCGCTAGTGCTTTGCCGGCTTTAAGTGGCGTCATTTTATCCTGCCCGGCAAGTACCAGTTGTGTCGGTATTGTCAGAGATTCGGCTACCTGCTCGCCGCTGTCATAATTTGCGCAGGCCTGAAGGTCTACGGCCAGCGGATTACAGGCCATAATCTGTCTACCGATAGCAATAGGCTGCATGCCAGGCACTGCGCTGATACCCATTTGTGCCTGATTACCGAAACCCCACTGCAGCATCATATCAGCCGCCCTGGCGCAAGATTCCAGCGCAGTTTCAATCAATGCCGGGTTAACCGGGATTGCTGCTGCGGTTCCTATACCGGACAGGGACTTAACTTTTGTCGGTGCCTGCTTTGCAAGCTCAAGTGCACAGAGAAAGCCCTGTGAATGGCCGACGACATGTGCTGATTCGACTCCTGCCGCATCCAGAAAATCGACTAACCATTGCCCTTGTTCCTCAACTGATTGAAGCGGGTCTCCGGAGGATAAACTGTGTCCGGGGAAATCGGGTGCAAGTACCGAAAATCCATTGTAGGCAAACCATCGGGTTTGCAACGCCCAGCTACGGTGATCGAGACCACTACCGTGGATGAATAACACGGTTGCAAGGTTGGAATTGAATTCTTTACCACCTGTCGCAGCGTAGCTGGTTTGACCGTTTACTTCGATTTGCATTAGCCTTCTCCTGCAATCCGACTGGCGGCCTTAAAGCCCCTGGCAAAGTCAGCCCTGATATCCTTGATATCTTCGATACCGACAGAAACCCGAATCATATCTTCACTGATGCCTGCCGCAATCATATCTTCGCGTGTCAGCCGTGAATGAGTCGTACTGCCCGGGTGCAATACCAGTGTGCGCGAATCGCCGACATTAGCAAGATTGGATGCCAGTTGCAGAGCGTTGATAAAAGCTGCGCCACCAGCGCGCCCGCCGATGACACCGAAACACAACATTGATCCGGCACCCTCGGGAAATAATACAGGCGCGAGATTATGACTCGGGCTGGAGGTCATTTCCGGATAATTGACCCAGGTAACTTCATCCTGTGACTGTAGCCATTCAACTATTTCACGTGCATTGTTTACATGCTGTTTCATTCGCAGATTCAGAGTTTCAATGCCCTGTAAGATCAAAAAAGCATTGTGCGGACTCATTGTGGCACCGACATCTCGCATAGATTCCGCACGAATTTTCATAGCCAGTGCAGCCGGGCCAAATTCCTCCCAGAACCTGATACCGTGGAAAGGTGCATAGGGTTCAGTTAATTCAGGAAAACGGCCACTGGCAGACCAGTCGAACTGACCGCCGTCGACAATCGCACCACCTACCGCAACACCATGTCCACCGATCCACTTGGTGACCGAGTGGACTACAATGTCGGCTCCATGTTCGATTGGCCTACACAAAGTGGGAGTGGCAAACGTGGCATCGACCAATACCGGTATACCGATCTCGTGGGCAATTTTAGCAATACTCGGTATATCGGCGATTTCGAGTCCTGGATTACCGATCGACTCGCAGAACACCATTTTGGTATTGTCCTGAATCGCTTCGTGTAAGGCAACTTCGTCATTTATCGGAATAAACGAACATTCGATGCCCAGGCGTTTAATGGTGTGCTTTAACAGGGTAGCGGTGGAACCATATATCTGTGCTGAGGAGACAATATGATCGCCAGCCGAACAAAGTGTTACAAATGTCGTAAACAGAGCGCTCATACCCGATGCTGTGCAGATTGCACCACTGCCACCCTCAAGCGCAGCAATTCTTTGTTCCAGCACTGCGACAGTCGGATTCGTTATTCGGCTGTAGATATGGCCACCCTGTTCGACATTAAATAACGAGGAGGCGTCACCGACGCTTTCAAACACATAGGATGTCGTCTGGTAAACCGGTACTGCTCTACAGCCATGGTCGCTCTCAGGAATGTATCCTGTATGTAAAGCGATGGTATCCGGTTTCAGGTAAGAAGATTTAGCCATATGTTTAATCCTGAGTTTTATTTAAGTCATCGACGGAAAATGGAAGCTTGCATATCTGCGCATTAAAACCGTCAATCTGCACCGTCGGGTGATTTTCAAGATATTCGCGACTCATCATGGCAAATGCAAGGTGTTTTCGATAACGAGGTGACCAGCAATGTGAGGTAACTATGCCGATTTTTTCTTCGTTAACAATTACTTCTGTCGATAGTCCATTCATTGCCTGGTGGAAAATAATGCCTATAAGCTGTTTTTTGTGCTGGCCCTGTATTTTACGCAATGCGTCCAGGCTCAGGGCTTCGATATCAGCATCGAGTTTAATATAAGTATCCAGCCCACATTCAAATGGATTGATAGAATCATCGATATCACTACCATACGACAACAGACCACTTTCTACGCGTTCGATCAAATTAGGGCATCCTGCACCGACGTTGAGATCCTCCCCAAGCCGGAATAGTTCATCCCAGAGAGCCTCTCCAAGACTGGCGTCGTTAAGATAAATTTCAAATCCTCCCTGCTTGCTCCAGCCGGAACGGGCGACATACATTTCGCGACCCTTAAAACTGAATATTTCACCCCGGAAAAAGCGAATATCTCGCACCTGCTCTCCGAACAATCGAACAACAAGTTCCTCGGCTTTTGGACCCTGTACCGCGAGAGGATATATTTCAGGCTCGAAGACTTCTACATCGAATCCAAAACCGGTAGCCAGACCCTGGGCCCAGAGTTTGACATCTGAATCTGCTATCGAAATCCACCATCGATCAGCCGAGTGACGAATGGCGATCGGGTCATTAATAATACCGCCGTTTTGATTGCAAAGCGGGGCGTAGAGTCCCTGTAAATCCTGTGCTTTGCCAATGTCGCGCGGTGTCATTAATTGAACCAGTCGCATTGCATCAGGCCCGCTGATTTCGACCTGGCGTTGCGCTGATACATCCCAGACCTGAACATGCTCACACAGATGCCAGTAATCATCTTCTAAACTGATGAATTCAGTGGCTAGCAGCGTGTGATTATAAACTGTATAGGCTTTGACTCTGGAAGCTTCAACACGTCGTGAAAAAGGTGTCGAGCGTGTGCGCCGCGAAATGCTGAGTATCCTGTCTTTCAATGCCTGGCCTCAATTATTCTGACCGTGGAACTTACGCCGGTTATGATCAATCCGGGTACTATTTTCGAGGCGATATAGTAGTATTATTTAATTTGTCTTACAAATAGAGATTTAATAGAGACCATCACTTCATGAAAACCCTACGATTCAAGATTAGATCGTAAATCGGTAACGATTTTTTGTTCAACCGTACTTGTTTTTAATATCTGCTTTGGCTTAGGCTATCTATCTGTCTTTAGAAAATAATACGTTTTTATATGTTCAATCAGTTTCCAGCGCAGTATATCGAACCGGTATTCCGCCCACCGAGTGAGGCGCGCTCCCTGATTTTGCAGATCACCAATGGCTGTAGCTGGAACCGCTGCACTTATTGCAGTATGTACACGGCGCCACAAAAGAAGTTTCGCCCACTGGCCGAAAACGAAGTACTGGAGGCGATACGCCAATGCGGTGCATCGGGTATACAGCCCCGACGGATTTTCCTTGCTGATGGTGATGCGCTGGTTTTGTCTATGCGTCGTTTAAGGACGATTCTGCAGGCGATCCAGGTCCATTTACCATCGGTTAGCCGAGTGTCATCCTATTGTTTACCGGGCAATCTGAAGAACAAGACAGTCGACGAATTACGTGAACTTAAATCACTCGGATTGAAATTAATTTACATCGGAGCCGAAAGTGGTGACGATACGGTGTTGAAATATGTCGATAAAGGCGAGACATATCGCAGCACGGCGGATGCCCTGATCAAGGCAAAGAATGCCGGGCTGAAAACTTCGGTGATGATTTTAAATGGTATAGGTGGTAAGACTTACAGCAAGCAACATGCACTTGCTTCGGCGCATCTTGTAAACGAAACTCAACCGCATTATGTGGCAACACTGGTTCTGACTTTTTATGAAGGTCCTGAAAAAGTGATCAATGGTTTCCAGGGCAATTTTGTCGAACTCGATACTCTCCAGTTGTGTCATGAAATGCGGATTTTTATTGGTGAAACCAAATTGATAAATTCGATATTTCGCAGCGATCATGCATCTAATCATCTGGTACTGAAAGGTGTGCTCGGTAAAGACAAACAGGCTATGCTTGAACAGATAGATCGGGCCATTGAGTATTTCGGCCAGCACCCGGAATTCGAGCGTGGAGAAGCGGGCTACTAATGCCTGATTTTGACAGTCTCAGCGTCGACGAAATAAGAAAACGGCTACACGCGCAGAACGAAACCACCTATGATGTGCCGCCCGAACTACTCGGTGCTAATAGTCGACAGGCTGCCGTTTTAATTCCTTTCCTGCGTATCGAAGATAACTGGCATATTCTATACATAAGACGAACCAGGTTTGAGGGTGATCGACATAGTGGTCAGGTAGCTTTCGCAGGCGGAAAACGTGATCCAGAAGATGCTGATCTCGCCACCACCGCGCTCAGGGAGGTAAGAGAGGAAATCGGTATATCTCCAGCAGATATTAATCTTCTGGGTAGCATCAATCATCACCATACGATAAGCGAATTCCAGGTAACGCCTTACGTCGCTGAATTGCGTTGGCCATGCCCCTTAAAACTAAACGATGTGGAAGTTGCCCGTGCATTCACCCTGCCGCTATGCTGGCTTGCTGATGATAGAAACTATCGTGAGGAAGAACGATTACACCCGGACTCCAACCGACCCTGGCCGGTGGTTTACTACGATTATTACGAAGGCGAACTACTTTGGGGTGCAACAGCCAGAATGACGCTCTCTTTGATACAGGTTTTAAGAGAAAAGTAATTAATTCCTACATCTGGGTATAAGCTGCTGATCAGTTTAAAAATCGGAACTATACTATCAACCAATAGAATCGGTTGTCTTAATAGAATTTTACAACATGCGGGTTAGTAGTATAGCTAGCCAACCTTTTTCAATATAATTTAATTACAAAGGAGATAATCAGGTGAATGATGAACAATCCTGTCAGGTAGTCGAAAAATATAAACAGGAAAAAATAAATACCAGCATATTAGCTCGAATACAGCAATTGATACAAAAGTTCGAGGAAGATGCAATAGTTGATCGCCGAATTGCCTGGATAGGTATCAGTATACTGATGGTACTAATAGCAATCGCGATTTATCTGCTTAGTAGTGGTTCGCAGGTTACGATTTCTTCTTAGAGTTGGTAACACTCGCCTGCTCAAATTTTTCCAGTAAATAGTCCATTAGCGTATTCAACGTCTGTATCAAATCCTCTTCCTGCTTTGTTCTAAGCTGACTTAACATTTGCTCGTGTAGAGAAATAATATCGCTACGTTCGCGCACAACCGATACTACCATGTTAGTTAATGGAACCAATGCTTCGATAACGGTATACATGACAAATCGCAACATGCCGTTGTCAGCAGCATCGACAAGAGCTCTGTGAAATGCAACATCAGCCTGACAGAAAGCCTGATCGCTTATATGATCTGTTTTTTGTCTTGATAATGCCATTTCAATTTTAGTGATCTGTTCACCGTCTGCATTTTCTACAGCTAGCCTCAAACAACCACTTTGTAACATCCGCCTGGCTTCGATAATTTCTTCAATACTTAATGCTCCCATTCCCACTAATAGCGTCGCCGAAGCACTCAGTGAGCCAGCAAGCTCTTCATAGCTTGGTTGAACAACAAAATTCCCGCCCGCAGGGCCTCTCTTTGCCCGCACCAGATTTTGTGCGGCAAGGCGTTTTAGTGCTTCACGAACAGTTGGTCGAGACACGTGATACCGCCGTGCAAGATCATCTTCTGTAGGCAAACGATCTCCAATTTTGAACTGGCCACCGACAATTGCTTCGCGCAATTGCTCAGCAATCTGTTTCGATATGCTCGATTTGACGATTGTTAACTTTTGCACCATGGATACCCTGCTGGATAGGTTGAAATATTGTATCCTAATTGTTTTGACATGTATTTGTCTTACAAATATCATTATTCAATAATTTCAGGAGAATACAATATGTCCAGTCAGTTCCAGGGTTATCAAATTAATAAAACAGAAGATGGTCAGACCTGCGAACTAAAGCAGCTCAGCGACGATGATTTAATGGAGGGTGATGTAACCTTTAAGGTCGAATATTCAACGCTCAATTATAAAGACGGACTTGCGCTTACCGGAAGTTCGCCGGTAGTGCGAAAGTTTCCACTGACGCCAGGCATAGATTCCTGCGGAACAGTTCTGGCTTCAGAAAGTGACAGGTTTTCAGTAGGCGATAAAGTTATTTTGAACGGTTTTGGTGTTGGTGAAGGGCATTCAGGTGGTTTTGCACAAAAAGCCCGTGTTAAATCTGACTGGCTGGTAAAACTGCCGGATGAGTTGAATTCAAGGCATGCTATGGCCATAGGTACTGCGGGATACACATCTATGCTATGTGTTATGGCGTTGGAAAAACACGGCATTACCCCAGGTCATGGTGATATTCTGGTTACCGGTGCCTCAGGCGGTGTCGGCAGCGTTGCTGTGGCCTTGTTGAGCAAATTGGGTTACAGCGTTGTAGCAGTTACTGGAAGAATGAACGAAGAAAGTTTTCTTAAAGGTCTGGGTGCTGCTGAAATTAGGGATAGAGCTGAATTCGCGGATAAAGCCAGGCCTTTGAGCAAAGAGCTATGGGCAGGCGCAATAGATGTAGCCGGTGGTAATACGCTAGCCAATGTAATCAGCCAGATTAAATACGGTGGTGCCATAGCGGCCTGTGGCCTCGCTGATTCTATGTCACTACCAACAACAGTGGCACCTTTTATACTACGAAGTATAACACTATACGGTATAGATTCGGTCATGGCGCCGATAGCATTACGTGAGCAGGCCTGGAACCGCTTAGTAAAGGATCTGGATATGAGCTTGCTGGAAGATTTATCGTTCGATCTGGATTTTAATGACTTGCCACAGGCTGGGGAAGATATTCTTGCTGGTAAAATCCGGGGCAGGGCGATTATTAAAATTCCAGAGTAAAGATACAATGTAGTAGTGATCCAACTTGTTAGTTAAAAATTGCGTTGATAGAATGATTTTGCGTCCCGTTACACGGAGAATTGAAGTCAGTGGCTGCTTATCAAAAACCCTGTTACAGCTTGCAACGTGTTTATGATTCTGGAGAAAAATCTACGCCTCGCGTCTATCGGCTAGATAACTATAATCCTTCTGGTCTTATGGGTCGCCGGGATTTCCTGAAAACTTCCGTATTGCCTTTATCTCCTTTACTTGTTGCTGCCTGTGGTGGAGGTAGTGGAGGTAACGGGGGTAGCAACCTTGACCCCGAAGAAACCAATGCAGAGTTTCGAGCCGATGTAAAAGCACACTTTGGATTACGCAAGGCACTTTTCAGTCCCGATGGTCAGCTAATTGCTAGCATCGGTGACGATGCACAACTTAAGATCTGGCAACTCGACAATCAACTGCTAACCTCGTTTACGATTGAAGATGAAATTCGGGATTTTGAATTTGCTGCTGACAGTAGCTTTGTAGCCATCGCTACGCCTTTCAACGTAACTATCTATGATTTGTCCAGTTTCGCTTTATTGCATACATTTGATGTCATTGATATCGATCCGGTACGGGCTTTTGCTGAAGTCAGAAATCTGGCAGTCTCAGGCTCCGGGCAAATTATTGTCGGCACTCACAAAGGCGTTTACCACTGGACTTATCCTGGCGGAGTTTTTCAGGGCGGCTTTGATATTACACCCGGATTCTCATTTTATATGAGACTACGACCGCAGGGAGATGCGGTGATTGTTGCTAATGGAAATGGCAAAGTTGAGGTTTATGATTTTCCATCGGGTAATTTACAGGCGGCAATAAACATCAGCGGTGCGTTTCTGATTGATTTGAATTTCAGTCCAGATGGCAGATATTTTGTTGTTACAGAAACAGCCAGGCCTAACAAGATAATCGTCTATGATTATGCTAGCTTAACTCGAAAGTTTCGAGTCAGGGGTAGTTTTGATGTTGATGATATCCATCATTTTCTACGCCTCATATTCGTTTCAGATGGTCGGCTGGTTAGCATGGTCAACCGAAATGCCAGCGGCGGGCAATGGGTTCCTTCAGCCATCATTGTTGACCTTGATACGGAGCTGGTGACTGAGGCTAATGGCCTGATCGGACTTGATGTAATTTCTCCAAATAGCGCTTTGTATCTGTCTGACGGGCTGCATGTTAACTGGCTAGGAGGAAGCAATTGCGGTACTAACCAGAAATCCCAGTTAATACTTGGTCGCATCGACCTGACCTCCGCTACTCCGCAAATACTTGACGGCTGGCACCTTTATTCACCCGATGCGACCGATACTGATCGAAAAACCCGTCTACACAGCACGTTGAATCATCAGGGGCAAATTATTTATGTCGCTTCATCCCCGGCTTTGCCATTGGACGATGGATCGGTCTGTACCTGTAATACTGTTAGCGGTACTGGTGTAGCAACCGTAGAGCACTGTGGCTCGGGAAGTAGTGGTGGAAGTTGTACCTGTAATACGGTTTGTATTTGCGTACCGGTATTTTTTTGATGGCTGTTGATCAAACAGTTGTAATGCACACAAATGGTGTTGCAGACAATTTGTTTGTAATACCGCTTGAATCTAGAGACCGCTATATTCTTTATGCTCCTCTTAGACATACAGCGGTTATAGTGAATAGCGCAGCAATCAATCTGCTGGCAGGCTCAGAAAATCACATCGACCAGTTCGATAATTCAGATTCGGACGAATTCATTGAATTCATGAAAAGCCTCGAATTGTACGACGCGGTAGATAAAGAGTTACCAGATGTCCAGTATTCAGGGGATCCAAAGCCGAGCCACGTTACACTATTTCTTACAACCGCCTGTAATCTCCGCTGTAGCTATTGTTATGCTTCAGCGGGTGAAACCGCAGTCGAAAACATGTCAATAGATACAGCCAGGAGTGGCATCGATCAAGTCATTAAAAATGCGTTAGAGACACAGCAAGCAGAAATCACGATAGCCTATCACGGTGGTGGCGAACCAGGTGTTAACTGGCGAGTTTTAAAGCAATCATATGAATATGCACAACAGCTATGCCATCAAAACAGGTTATCGATGAGGGCAGGCATGGCCAGTAATGGTGTTTTTAGGCAGCATCAGATTGACTGGATTATTCAACACATTTCCGGATGCAGCATTTCCTTCGATGGTCAGCCAGCTACACAGGATTTACTTCGTCCCCTGGTAAATGGCAAGGGATCCAGTAAAAGAGTCGAGGAAACTTTTCGATATTTCGATCAGCACGATTACGCCTATGCGATACGTATGACTGTTACTGCCGATCACATTGCATCACTACCCGATTCAATTGAGTACATTGTGACTCGATTCAATCCGCAACAAATTCAGGTTGAGCCAGCTTATCAAATGGGTCGGTGGCGCGACGCACCATCTGCCGAAACTGATCAGTTTATAGCTTGCTACAGGGAAGCCAGCCTAATTGCACAAAATCATGGCCACCGTTTAAATTTCTCAGCGGCCAGGGCGGGAATTGCAACACAACACTTCTGTGGCATATCCCGGGATAATTTTTCACTCACTCCCGGAGGTAGTGTGTCGGCCTGTTTCGAAACGTTTTCCGAGCAGAGTGAACTCGCAGATCATTTTATTTATGGTGAAAAGGAGCGGGATGGCGGTTTCAGTTTTGATTTGGGTAAATTACAGCAGTTACGTAATCATACCGGCAATAATTCCAAATTCTGTGAAGCCTGCTTTGCTCGATGGTCCTGCGCTGGAGATTGCCATCATAAGAATCGATTACTCTATGGTGATAAACCTTTTGCGGGTACAGATCGCTGCCACATCATTCGTGAATTAACACGAGATCAGATTTTGGAGAATATTCGGAGCGCTGGTGGTTTATTCTGGAAACAGGGCTCGCACTAAAAACGTATTTTAATCACCTCGATACTAACTCCAATACGATCTGACAGTCCAGTAAATGTAGCAAATGGCTACTTGTTATTTGATTTGACCCGTGAAAAACTCTTTCACCTGCTACTGCTACATTCTAAATTGAACTATGCAACGTCGTTACGGTTTTGGTGTGACTCTGGTCATCATTGGTGGTGCGTTTCTTAGTCTTTCGGGAATACTACTGCGTAATATCGAGTCGGCCAACGGTTGGCAAATCCTGTTCTATCGAGGGTTTGCATTTTCTGCGACCCTGTTTCTTCTATTGCTGATTAAATATCGAAAAGGCACTGTGCAGGCCTTTCGAAATATCGGCATTCCCGGGGTCTGGGCGGGTACCGTTTTAGGCCTCGGCTCAATTTGTTATGTCTTCGCCATTCTGACCACAACAGTCGCTAACGCAGTGTTCATTATTGGTGCTGCGCCATTAGCGACTGCTTTTGTTGGCTGGCTGATCCTTGGCGAGAGGACGTCACGCTTCGGCATTATAGCGATGACTGTTTCGCTTGGCGGAATCGGTTTGATGTTCGCGGATGGCTTAATCGAAGGTCGATGGGCAGGTAATGTCGCGGCTGTAGCTGTCGTCGCCTCGTTTGTGACTTACCTGTTAATCATACGTAACCGACGTCAGGTCGATATGCTGCCAGCTACCTGCCTCGGCGGATTGATCATGTCATTTGTATCAGGTTTTTTTGTAGGCAGTTTTGAGATTTCAAACCATGATCTGGTAATAGCACTATTAATGGGTTGTGTGCAGTTTGGTATCGGTTTTATGTGTTTTACTATTGCTACACGCTATATTATGGCTTCCGAGGTCGCATTGTTTTCTCTCAGTGAGTCGATTCTTGCCCCAATCTGGGTGTGGATAGGTGTTGGCGAAGAACCCAGTGTGCTAACACTATCCGGCAGCACAATAGTACTGGTAAGCGTTACGGCTTACTGCATCGTAGGAATACGCGAAGAAAGGAAGAAGACGCTGGCTGTTTGATCGGGCTGTTGCGGTCTTATTTGCACCTTCATATTCTAAGCCGTTACTAAAGCACGCATCAAAGTCACCGCAGCTGGTGCATCATCGCAGTAGCCGTCGGCCCCGATGGCGTCGGCAAACTCCTGGTTCACAGGTGCACCGCCTACGACGACCTTCAGCTCAGGGGCTTTTTCCTTAAGAGACAGGACTGTTTTCTTCATCGCCAGCATCGTCGTCGTTAACAGGGCGCTCAACAGGACAAATTCCGCCCCGTGTTCGTGCACCGCGACGAGGATTGTGTCTGTATCCACATCGACGCCGAGATCGATAATATTAAAACCTGATCCTTCCAGCATCATAGCGACGAGGTTTTTGCCGATATCATGCATATCACCCTGTACCGAAGCGATCACGGCCGTGCCCTTGTCATCGGATTTTTCACCCATTAGCAAGGGCCGAAGGACCTCAACGCCAAGTTTCATGGTTTCGGCGGCCATCAACATTTCGGGCACGAACATGGTTCCTTCGGAAAAGC
Source organism: Gammaproteobacteria bacterium (assembly GCA_024222685.1). Lineage (GTDB taxonomy): Bacteria > Pseudomonadota > Gammaproteobacteria. The sequence goes on from JAAEOZ010000202.1 coordinate 18,322, forward strand.
ATTGACCGACTTCGTCGAGGGCTTCTATCAGCGCCTCATCCAGGATTGTCTTCGCATTGGTTCCACTATCCAGCTGCTGACGGGTCAGGCTCTCAATTTCATCCTCCTCGAAATTCAACACGGCATGGTAGATATCGTCAAGACTCATGGTTCTTGCTCCACTTAAAAAAATTTATCCTCAGGACAGGCGATACTCAAGGCCGGCCTCATACATGCTCACCACATTTTCGGCTGGTACATCTCCACATATATTGTGCACCGGACCCATCACGTAACCGCCACCTGTACCGAGATCGGTGATTCTCTTTTGAACCTCGGCGCGGACATCGGAAATGCTGCCATTGGGCAGGGCTTCGAAAGTGTCGATTGCGCCCCAGAAACTCAGTTTATTTCCATACCTTTGTTTTAAATCCCGGGTATCCATATGGTTAGCGGCAACCTGTACCGGGTTCAGAATCTCGATTCCGATGTCGATTAGCTCGTCAAGCAATGGTGCGATTGCGCCACAACTATGGTAGTAGATTTTAGCTCTGGTCATACTCCTGACATACTCGCACAGTTCCAGCTGGTACGGTTTTATGAGTGTTTGATATGTTTTCGGCGAAATTAATAGGTTGTCCTGGCCGGCAAGATCATCCGCCAACTGGACCACGTCGATGAATTCTCCGACTTCGTCAAGGTATAGCTTGACGTTACGTTTCCTGACTGCAAGAACCCTCTGCATCAGGGCATGGGCAAAATCCCTGTTGCGGATAAGATCCTTCATAAACTCCTCAAGACCACGAAGATACCAGGCCTGCTCGAAGATATTTCCAGGCGAACCCAGGCAGCCGACCAAAGCATACTCGTTTTCCTCATACAGTTTCCTTGCGGGCTCGCGTATGCCTTTGAAGTCATAGTCATGGGCCGGGTCGGGCCACGTGAAGTTCTCGAGATCCTCGATGCTTGCTGTGCGAAGCGGGTGGCCGGTCAGGTTGGCGTAATCACCGACAACCTGACGTGTGATACCCCATTCATCAACGAATGTATTGTTGTTCTCCGGTAGTGACAAATGTACCCCGATGGCATCATTAACTTTGCTGGAGGGACGGATGTGGCGGGTATCGATATCGAATTTCTCAAGAACCACATCATCGATGTAACTGGTCTGCCAGGTATGTGCCATTACCCTGGTAGGCAGGCTGGAAAGGTTAAGCAGTTTTTTCAGATTCTCGTAGGCGATAACCGACAGTGTTGTCTGTCTGCCTCCCAGGTCCATCGGGTTTCGATCCGGTTGTTCGTGATTGAGAGCCATCAATACACGTTCTTTATGAGTTGTCATGGGCCGGTCTTCCTATTTTGTTCAACCATATATAATACTGAGCAACTCTCGCATAAAAGAATAACTCGAATCAAGCGAGAATTTTTTTAATGAATTAATAAATTTAATCCATAGGGTGATAACAGAGTTGCTATCAAATGACACCACGAAGTATGAAATTTGGTTGCTTACGGGGATTTATAGTTGAGTCAGAATCCAGTCATAAAACTCTGTCGCGACCAGGCTCAGCTCCATATCCTGTGCCCATAAAATATGGTAACCATAACCTTCCAGGGCGATGTTGAAGGGAATCACCAGATCACCACGTGAGAGTTCATCGGCCACAAGGTTATCGGCGAGCATTACTCCCTGGCCATCGACAGCAGCCTGAGTTCGAACTACTGGGTCAGCAATGGTACGACCGATGCCGATAGATTCTGCAAAAATCTCAGCCTTTCTGAACCAGGCTGGCCATAAATCAACATTCTCCTGATCACGAAGTAATGTGGCATGGTACAGGTCTTTCGGTTGTCTGAGCCCTTTGCTACCCTGGAGTAACGAGGGTGCACAAACAGGAAACATATCCATCGGGAGTAGTTCTCGTGACCTGGCATTCTTCCAGGGCGACTTTCCCCAGCGGATGGCAAGGTCATACATACCAAGCTCGAAATCGGGCGTGTTGACAGCATGCTGGAGTTGTAAAACCGTGTCAGGATTAGCCTCCAGGAATCCGTTTAACCGATACGACAGCCATTTTGTTGCTACATAATTGCTAACCGCGACAGTCAGAGTCATCGGTTTTTGATTGGTGGTGAGGGCATGTATTTCATTGTCGATAGCCCTCAGCGCACGCCGTGTTACCTTATGGAGCTGCTCGCCGGCTTCGGTCAGAGTGACCTTGCGAATCTCCCGATGGAAAAGTTTTAACCCTAGCCGCAATTCGAGCTCACGGATTTGGTAACTAACCGCCCCCTGAGTTAAATGAAGTTCCTCTGCAGCCCTGGTGAAACTCATTTTTCGACCAGCCACCTCGAAAATGCGCAGGCCGTTGAGGGATCCTATTTTTTTTTGCATTCAGCCACTATGGACTAAATTTATTAATTTATCAAAAAGTGGTCCCAGTTTTCGTGATTCTGCTTAAATGATTAGACATAAGCGAATTCAGTCACTTATCAGATCAAAACTCATGTAGGAAGGTATCCACCAGATATTTAAACGCCCTGGTCTGGTCAGCAGAATTTTTATCAGGCCCATATTTAATACAATTGTACTGATCAACGATTTGCGCTATCAGTAAATCCTGGTCAATTCCATTTTGATTAACTTTTTGCAAAAACTGCCGAGCATCTTCCGAATCCTTTTTCTGAAAACCTTTTTTTGCCATTTGCTTTAAAAATCGCCTAAACAGAATTTCATACTGCTGCGGCCTGGCGGGGCGTTCTCTATACCAGCTTATAAACCAGAACAGGCTACTGGTAGATGCCAGTAGAATGACCAGTGCAATTATCATATCCCCGGCATTTTCGATGCCGAGATCAAGTTTACTCAGGAACCGTCGCTGCTTACTATTATCATAATTAATTACCCAGTCATTCCAGCTGTGTTGCAAATTATCCCAGCTGTAAAGCAGGTTACCGAATAACGGGTTTCGATTCTGAATGCTGAAACTTGCTGTTTCGTCTCCGAGGGCGTTATCAATGCCCTGTTCAATTCGCAGTGGGGAAACTGCAGCAGTTGGATCGACTCGAACCCAGCCCTGGTCTTTTCGCCAAATTTCAGTCCAGGCATGTGCGTCTGACTGTCGCACGATCAGGTAATTCCCCACTTTATTGTACTCACCGCCCTGGTATCCGGTTACTATTCGCGAAGGAATACCTGCGGCCCGCATTAACAGAGCAAAACTCCCGGCGTAGTGCTCGCAAAACCCGCGCCTGCTCTCAAACAGAAACTGGTCAACTACATCACCTCCTAATAATGGTGGTTGCAATGTATAAAAGTATTCCTGTTGACGAAACATAGTCAGCACCTGATTTACAATTTCATCACTGCTGTCAAATTGAGCGGCAAGTCGCTTACCGAATGCGATTGTTTTCGGATTAGTATCGGGAGGGTAATGTAGCGCTTCTTCCAGGTATTTCGATTGCTCTTCGAGACCTATCTGAAAAGACAGTCTGGACTCTATGGAATAACGATGTAAATCATTGATTTTTTTAGTGCTGATTAACTGGTAATCGGGCGTCATTACACTCTCATTAACCAACTGGGTCGGAACATCCAGCGCAAGTAACCAGTAGGCACCATTTGGTTCCAGCGTAACGGTATATTTTGTTGGCGCTTCCTGAGTTTTTATCTGTAATTGTTTCATTGGGCGGCGTCGCATCTGATTCCAGCGCCTGCCATTAAACCTGACCATTACTGGCCCTCTCCAGTAAAGCTGATGCTGTAGTGGAATATTACTCTCAAACTCAACTCGGAAAGCTACTTCGTTACTACTGATCAGATTACTGATCTCACCTGGAGACATATGATCACTAAGGCCTGTAACGCCGCCGCGTTGTTCATTGGTAATTCCCCAAAGTGGGCCAGGTATACGGGGTACCAGAAGGAATAAAATCAACATCAATGGCAATGAAAGCATAACAAGCCTTAAGCTGATCTGAAGTCGTTGTTTCATGCTAACTTGATTATTGCGTTGATTCAGGGTGACCAAAGTTGATGTAATAACGACAAGAGTTACCAACATCAGGCAGGCTGTAAAAATACTTTGGGAAAACAGAAAATGGGTAGCAATAAGAAAATAGCAAAGAAATATCAGAATCAGTAAATCACGGTGCTGTCGACTTTCTATAATTTTAAAAGATGCCATAACTGTCAGCAACGCGAGACCCGCATCACGACCGACGATTGTCCAGAAATCAGCAAATACACCGATGCCACCGGCGAGTACCATTGGGATAAGAAACCAGTTATTGATTCGACCGAGATAGCCCAGGTTCTGCAGGCAACGCCAGCTTAGTGAGAGAATTACAACCACACTAACCCATAACGGTAAATTGACGAAATGAGCTGCTATCGAAAATAAAAAACAGAAACAAACCGCAAAGATACTGCTACGATCAGCGAGTTCCTGATGAATCGAATCAATAGGCAAGTGTCGTTTATTCGCTGTGATCATCGCCGGGTATAAACTCACTATCAATGTCTGGCTGTTGGAATGTAGCCAGCGTTGTCAGACATGTTTGCCGATGCACAATGCCAGACGCTCGCTCTATGACTTTACCGGGTAGCTTAATTCCATATTCCAGATTATCCTTATCAGCCAGTAAAACCATTGCAGTCATACAGCAAAGTCGGTGCTCTATTGATTCTTTTGCAATCAGCGAAAAATCAATCCATAGCGAAGGCTGTGCATTTCCCTGAAAGGTCTTTGTTAATAAGCCTTTTCCCTGGGCATATGCCTTCCAGGATATGTGCCGAAGAGATTCGCCTTCGCGATGTTCACGTAATCCGGCAAAATCATCGCCTTCGATGGTACTGGTTGCGGCTTTCCCCTGGTATTGTTCAGCCAGTGATTTCTGTAGATAGGCTCTGGTGGCAGGTCTGGGATAAACCATAACCGGAATGTTAAATCTCAACCATCCCCAGGTATGGAACAATCCAGTTGGGTAGCGACTGAAAATAGTAATGCCTTTAGGTTTGAACAGACCCCGACGCGATGTCGGGATACTCAGTTTTGCTTCTGCTTTTCCTCCCGGTGGTACCATCAGATAAACCGGCGTTTGGCGGTCGTACTGCAATCCGACGGCATATCGTGTGCTGATGTTAGGATGCTCAACTAAAAATATAAAATCGCAGGATTCCCCTTCGAACACCGCGGCAGGAATTTTTAGCTGTACCGTTATATTTAACAAATTGTTGTGGGTATACCATAGACTGATAATACCCAGTGCGGTAAGCATGAAAGTAAGTACGAATGCCATACTATTCTCATAGTTTATGGCTGCAAGAAATAGTACCAGTAGCATGAATGCAAAAAGATAGCCAAAGCGGGTTGGCAGAATATATAGCCGACGACTATGCAATAATATGCCATCCGAACTGGCAGGACTGTGTCGTTCGACCCAGTGGTCAATTCGTTTTTTGATGCCGCTCGGCATGACTGCAGAAATCAATGCCATATAGTCTAACTCAGGGAATAGCAGTTTGTTCCAGTAATCTGTCTATAAGGCTTCCAACGGATTTACTATGTTGTTCGGTAGCAATTAGACGGTGTTCACATACTGAGGAAAATACCGCCTGGATATCTGCGGGTTCGACATGCCCACGCCCGTTCATTAAAGCCCATGTTTTGCCTGCTCGAATAACTGCAAGGCTGGCTCGCGGGGATATGCCGTAAGCAAACTGACCGGGATCGCGAGTAGCGGCAACCAGAGCCTGAACATAGTCGAGTATTGGCCCGGAACTATGGATGCGATCTATAACCTGTTGGATATCAAGGAAACGCTGAATGCTCATCGACGGTTGCATTCGTAGCATCAGGTTCCTTGGGTTTTCACCCGAAAGCAGGGCACGTTCTGCTTCTGCGTCAGGGTAGCCGAGTTTGATTCTCATCATGAATCGATCAAGTTGAGATTCCGGAAGCGGGAAGGTGCCGGACTGATCCAGCGGATTTTGTGTGCCTATCACAAAAAAAGGCTCCTCGAGCAGGTGTGTTTCTCCTTCAACAGTAATTTGGCGCTCTTCCATAGCCTCAAGCAAGGCGCTTTGCGTTTTCGGAGTTGCACGGTTAATTTCGTCGGCTAGTACAAAATGAGAGAAAACCGGCCCAGCATGAAAATTAAAACTTTGCTGATCAGGATCAAAAATTGAAACACCCAGTATGTCGGCAGGTAATAGATCACTGGTAAATTGAATTCTGTTAAATTTCAGGCCAAATACCTGTGCAATGGTTTGCGAAAGCGTGGTTTTGCCAACTCCCGGTAAATCTTCGATGAGACAATGACCTCGTGCCAGCAGACAGCATACCGCCAGTCGAATCTGACTGGATTTACCGAGGATAACCGTTTCAATTGCCGCTACCGCGGCGTCAATATCAATTTTGTATTGCTCTATAGAAGGGGTGGTAGAATCTAGCATGTGATTAATAATCGAATTATTCAATGTATGGACAAAGTGTAGCTGATTTCGTTTAGTTTGGCTTGAAACTCAATCGATACAGGCTTTAGATGACATGAATACCATGCCGGGCTGAAAAAAAGGCTTAATGCTATGAATCAAACCGAACCTAAAATTCCAGGACCTGCACCTACACAGTCTTACGATGACCAACCGGTTTCCAGGAAGGTGCAATTACATCCGGCATGCTCGATCTGTTAACAAGCCTCGCCGCAGCCAGGGTGAGATTGCCATAACGTTGATTGATGGAATCCATCACCTGGTGCGAAAGCACACGCTGAGGCCTTTTACGGAGAAACATATCCGCCTGTCGGGGCTGCCCGGGATCAAGTGCTATCACCCGTATTTGCCAGATTCCCTGACCCTGCCAGTGGTTTCTTATCCAGTGCTGGCCCAGGCGAAAAATGACCTGATCATCGTCGCAGGGCAGGGTGGAACGAAGCGTAACCTTTAACCAGCCTCGATATAATCTCAGGCCGAACAGAAATTGCTGTGCAACCAGTTGATGGCGACGCAAACGCTCGCCGAGTTTGTGGGCCATATGCCGCAAAAAAACCAGTATGACCGAGATTTCCGTGGTATTTGGAGGTAACACTTTGCCATGACCCAGGGATTTAGGTGAGGCTAAGACTGGATTTACCGGTTCAGGATCCATCCCCTGGGCCATCAGCCAGATTCGTCTGCCAGGATTACCAAATCGTTTGCCGAGCACGCTTATGGGTATATTCTGAACATCGCCACAGGTTTTTACACCATGCTGCGCCAGCATATTTGCTATGCCCTGATTCACACCACATAACTCTGTCAGGGCAGCATCGGCTAATCGCTGCCGGGATTGCCAGGGTGGAATTATGGTCAGCCCATCGGGTTTATTGAGTTTGGCTGCATATTTCGCCGTTGTTTTATCGCCACTGATGCCTATTGAAGACAATACACCGGAAACTTCGTAAACTCGGGATTTAATGCGTTTCGCCAGGGCTAGCGGGTTTGCCTCAGAATCACTGCATTTACTCAAATCGAGGAACGCTTCGTCGACAGAGAATATTTCTAACACTGGCGTGAATTCGGCCAGTGCCTGCATGATGTGGCTTGATACTTCAGCATAGCGTAACGGGCGGCTGGTAGTCTGTATCAGTTCGGGACAAATGCGTCTGGCTTGCCTGATGTGCATTCCGGTCTTTACACCGAATGCTCTGGCAGCATAAGAGCAGGTGATGATACAAGTACCTATCTCACCATTGGTTATTGCCAGCGGTTTCCCTCGCCATCGTGGGTTATCGACCTGTTCAATCGAAGCAAAGAATGCATTCATATCGACCAGCCCAATGATCCGGGGCCAGGCTTTCTGCTGGTTCATTGATACCTACGTATCTGGCCAATAACCTTTCCCTGAATAGTTATTCTCTCGGCATCGTAGACCAGGTTATCAATCGCCGGGTTATCGGCTATTAACTTAATTTGGCCACCTGGCATGTACTTGATACGCTTCAGGGTGACTGTTTCACGATCAATCAAGGCGACAACGACATCACCATCCCTGGCTGCCTGTAGGCTTTGTACAATGATAGTATCATCATGATATATCCCTGCGTCTATCATGGAGTCGCCACATACTCTAAGCGCATACCTCCCTGGGGTCGTCAATAACGCCAGCAGTTCTTCGCGCGTTCCGTCTTCGATTGCATCGATAGGAATACCGGCGGATATTCGCCCCAGCATGGGAATTAGGAGGTGATCGGCAACGCTGGTTGGGAATATTGTTTCCATTGATTAACTATAGAGAACAAACTGAGAACTATCAAGCGAAAACTGATCGGTTTCCGCAATAGTAATGAGGACGGCTATCTTTGCCGAATATCTACATAGTCTCTCAATTCATCGCCCATATACAATTGTCTCGGGCGGCCAATACGCTGTTCATTGTCGGTCATCATTTCTCCCCACTGAGAAATCCATCCTGCGGTACGCGCCATGGCAAATACCACTGTGAACATATTAAGTGGCATATCCAGTGCCTTTAATATGATGCCGGAATAGAAATCAACATTGGGGTAAAGATTACGTTCTACGAAGTAATCGTCTTCAAGGGCAATGCGCTCCAGTTGCTTGGCGATTTCAAACATTGGCTGGTTAATGCCTTCGAGCTCATCGAGTAAGTCGTTGCAGGCCTTGCGGATAATAGTCGCTCTTGGGTCATGGTTTTTGTATATTCGATGCCCGAAACCCATTAGTCTGTAGTCATCATCTTTGTCTTTTGCCCGCTTAACGTAACCAGGTATTTCTGACGGATTACTAATTTCCTCCAGCATGCGAATTACTGCTTCGTTAGCGCCACCGTGCGCTGGTCCCCAGAGTGATGCAATGCCTGCTGCGATACAGGCATAAGGATTGGCACCAGAACTGCTGGACAAGCGCACAGTGGAAGTACTGGCATTTTGTTCGTGATCAGCATGCAGCACAAAAATTAACTCCATAGCTCTCGCGGCGATCGGGCTGACCAGGTAATCTTCACTGGGAAAGCTGAACATCATATGCAGGAGATTTTCGATATAACCCAGTTTGTTACGGGGATAAACCGGCGGTTTGCCACTGGCATGTCGATAACACAGTGCTGCAATTGTCGGAACTTTGGCCAGCAGTCGGCGGGCTGACAAATCGCGGTGTTGCGGATCGCTGATATCGAGTGAATCGTGGTAAAACGCAGAAAGCGCTCCTACCACGCCGACCATCATCGCCATTGGATGTGCATTATTGTTGAACCCGTTGATAAATTGCATTAACGCTTCATGGACGATGGTATGGTGTTTTATCGAATGCTCAAATTCCCGGTATTGGCTCTCGGTAGGAAGTTCTCCGTACATAAGCAGATAACTGGTTTCCAGATAATTACTCTGCTCGGCCAGTTGTTCGATCGGATAGCCACGGTATCGCAGGATGCCCTCGTCACCGTCAATATAAGTGATATCACTTTTACAACTGGCTGTAGCCTGAAAACCTGGGTCGTAGGTGAACAGCCCAAGCTTTGCATTTAACTGTCGAACGTCGATACAGGAATTACCGACTACCGGATTGAGTATTTCAAATTCAGCCTGAGATCCATTTCTGTTATCGGTGATGGTGACGCTGTTTTCTGACATTCGATATCTCCTGAAGACAATTCATGAGCTGGAAATCTATTATAGACCAATTCATGAGGTATCTGACTGCGCTCAGATAGAGGCTTTTCATATTTCAAGCTTTATGCAAAGCTTACCTGTCGGTAACAGAAAGAGGCAAACACAGATCATGAGCGAGCAACGATCTCCCGGGTACTGGGGTATAGATAATGACTACGGCGTGCTGCGTGATGTTTTACTCGGTAGACCTGACTATTTTAAATGGGTAGAGGCCGGGCCATTGATCGGACGAACACTAAAAAATATGCATAAAACCGGTATTAGATTCGATTTTGAACTGTCGCAGAAGCAGCATCAGGAGATGGTGAAAATCTATGAGGATGCAGGTATAACCTGTCATTATCTCGACTCTGATCCGGTATTACACCGCAATTTCTTTGCCAGAGACTCCAGTGCGATGACCCCGTGGGGGGCCTTAATTTGCCATATGCAGCTCAAGTGTCGACGAGCTGATTACCATACAGTGATCAAATTTTATCAGGATAACAATATACCAATCTGGAAATATGCTACCGCAGGACATTTCGAAGGTGGTGACTTTGTCATCCTCGAGCCCGGTACGGTACTCATCGGTTATTGCGGTGAACGATCGGAGCAGGCAGGTTCCGAGCAGGTCGCTGAGTTTGTGCGTCAGCAAGGCTGGGATGTCGAAGTCGCACCGATACCGGCACTGTTTGTGCATATGGATGGTCTGGTGGTACCACTTGATCATAAACTTGTGGTTACCTGCCTCGACGCGTTGGAAGGCTGGGTAATCGACTGGTTAAAAAAGAAAGGATTTGATTTTGTCGATGTTGGTTTTGCCGAAGCAAAAGATCTCGGCGTAAACCTGGTTGCACTGGGTAACAAAAAGGTTTTATCGATGTCAGGTAGTGTGAAATTGAATGAAAAAATGCGTAAACTTGGCTACGAAGTTTTTGCAGCGGATATGTCGATGTTTACGCTCGGTGGTGGTGGAGTACATTGTCTGTGTCAGGCTTTAAAGAGAGATTCTGTACAGGTTTAGAAGATAATTATGACAGAGCCAGATAAATTAAGAGTCAATGGTCACCGTCTCTGGAATAGCATTATGTCGATGGCGGAAATCGGCCCGGGAGAGCAGGGTGGTTGCTGTCGTTTGGCACTTACCGATGAAGACAAACGAGGCCGCGACCTGTTTATCGAATGGTGCACTGCTATCGGTTGCGCTATCGAAATTGATGATATGGGGAATATATTTGCGAGGCGAGCAGGTCGCAATAATGATTTGCCACCGATAGTCGCTGGCAGTCATCTGGATACCCAGCCGCATGGTGGCAAATTCGATGGCGTTTATGGCGTACTCGCGGCGCTGGAAGCTGTTCGCACCATCCATGACGCTAACGTCGAAACACAGGCACCAGTCGAAATCGTGGTCTGGACAAATGAAGAAGGCTCGAGGTTTGCCCCTGCAATGATTGCATCGGGTGTTTACGCCGGGTTATTTGAGAAAGAATATGCCTGGTCGCGAGCCGATAGCGACGGTAAAACCATCGGTGAAGAGCTGGAGCGAATTGGTTACAGGGGCAAGCATGCCTGCGGTGAACATGTTATCGGTGCGTTGCTGGAAGCGCATATCGAGCAAGGCCCCATTCTTGAAGCGAACAATAAGCAAATTGGTGTCGTTCAGGGCGGGCAGGGTGTGCGTTGGTATGATTTGACCATGAAAGGGCAGGATTCTCATGCCGGGTCCACCCCTATGCGAGGACGCCAGGATGCTCTGGTTGCCTGCGCTGACATGATTAGCAGAATTCAGAAACTGGCACTCGATTTTGCCCCACATGGTGTGGCTACCGTAGGTGAAATGTCGGTGAGGCCCAATTCGCGCAACACCATCCCTGGTGAAGTGTTTTTTACTGTTGACATTCGTCATCCCGACGGCGAAACACTCGACAAAATGGCCGAACAGTTTAGTCAAACAGGAAAAGCGCTGGCCAACCAACATAATGTCGAAATTAAAACCGATGAAATCTGGCATAACCCACCAGTAGAGTTTGACCAGCAATGTATCGATGCTGTTGCATCTTCCGCAGAAGAGCTAGGCTATGAGCACCAACCAATTGTTTCTGGCGCCGGTCACGACGCCTGCCAGATATGTCGGGTCGCGCCGACATCGATGATCTTCGTACCCTGCGCGGATGGTTTAAGCCATAATGAACAGGAAAGTGCAAAGCCAGCCGACCTGGAGGCCGGTTGTAATGTTTTGCTGCAGGCGATGTTGAAACTGGCGGGTTAGTGGTGAAGAAATCCTGGGACGCGAAGGGCCTGTGCTGGAGCCAACTCGCTGACTCCCGTCATCATGCTGCTCGCTCAGAGTTATTGGGGCTGGTATAAATTTTCCCGGCAATCCCCACCCCCTTAACCCAGCGTTTTATGTGTCTTTAGACAGACCTACCAGATAGCAGCAGGTGACAACGGCACGCTAGATAACGGGCAGGAGATAGATTATTTAAGAATTGGAGTGGTAGCTAAACTTACAGGGTCTCGCAGAGATATGGCTGAATTTTTCTTAGATTATAGTGATCCAAGGAAATTCAAAAACAATAAGTAGCAAGCTGTACTGGATAAAAGAAAACCCACAAATTTGGGTTTGTGATGTTAAATAAAATGACTACAGGTGTATGCTAATGACAGAAGAAGAGCTTGAACAAGAGCGAGAGATGCTTAGAAAACTTCCCAAACTTAGATCAAAGACCAATCGGGATGCTAACGGGAAAATACAATCTATTGCCACTTATGGGACTGACGAGCCTCTTTGGACAGAAGAACAAATTCAACAGATCGTAATCCCAAAATGGTTACGGCATCGATTTAATGAAAGAAGTTTTGCATCAATCCTTGATAACCCGATACAAGGCGAATTTGACCCTAACGATCCTGTTCTGCTCGAACTGCCCGAATTCATACGTAGAAAAAAATAGATTTTCACGGCAAACGAATAATAGCCAGCTTTAACCTGTTCACGGATAAATTTATCGAAATGATCGCCAACTGCATAACTCATAACAAATTCTCCTTGATTCAATCTTCGACAAAATCGATCTTAAATATCCTTCATCAAACGCAATGCATCGTATATTGCTGCGTGCGTGTTACGTGCCGATACTGCATCGCCAATACGAAACAACTGAAATTTACCAGCTGGGTTTTCGTTCAGCAACTGTGGTTTACCTGCGAGAAACGCATCA